>JBGSQO010000513.1:0-5749 GCA_041738055.1 Filomicrobium sp. | reverse complement strand
GACGGCGAACTGCTCCGCCGACGGCAGCAACTCCGACGGCGCCAGCTGCCAGGCTGCCTCCGCGATGGCGGTGAGGGGCCCGATGCGGCGGACCGCCCGGGCGTCGCCGGCGAACTTCACGTAGGTGTCGTGCTCGTCGCCCAGGTTGTCGTAGGCGCGCGCTTTGACGAACACGGCCTTGCCCGTCAGCTCGATCGAGCCGTCCTCGCTGTAGTGGATCAGGCGGTTGCCGATGGCGAAGCGGCTGATGGTCGTGCCGGTTTCCAGAGGGCCGGTCTGCGTGGCGCCATTCGAGTAGGCGGTCTCGATCAGACCGTAGTACAGCCAGTTGGTATCGACGAAGAACGGATGGCGCAGCTGCAGGGCGGCGAACTGACCATCCGACGTGAGCCCCAGGTCCTCGAACGGGCCGGCGATGATGCGGCTGTCGGACAGCGAGTACTGGAACTCGAGGCGCGTGCCGGCGACGCTGACCGGCGTGTCGTAGATGCCGAAGGTGGAGCGCGCGCCGCGACTGAACGAGACGCCGACAGCCAAGGGATCGTCGCGGCCGAGCAGGGAAGCATTCCGATAGACCGTCTGGTTGCGGACCTCGCCGCTTTCCTCGGTCCCGTAGTTGTCCGTCAGCGTGATAATCGAATGGCGGGGCGGCTCGATCACGTCCAGGACGATGCGGCTGGTGGCGAAGTCGCTGCCAGGCACGAGGCGGGCTGCGACCCGAATGCCCGAGACCGAGGTCCGCGCCATGACGGTCAGCGCCCGCTCCAGCGCATAGACGTCGACGAGGTCACCCGACTTCAGCGGCACACGCGAGCGCAGGTATTCAGGGTCCGTATAGCCCCCGGGCGCGACCTCGACGGCATCGACGCGCGGCTCGATCAGCACGATCTGAACGATGCCGTTCTCGACCTTCTGGGGCGGCAGGATCGCGAAACCGACCGGGAAACGGGCCGCAGCATACAGCGCGGTGATCTCGCGGGTCAGCCGGTTGAGGTCTTCCAGAACGATCTCGCGCCCCTCGAGGCGGGCGGCCATGGCGCGGAGCGTCGCCTGCGGCAGGACGGCGGAGAGCGTGATGGCGATCTTGTCGACCTTGAAGCGCAGGGTCGCGGCCGAAGTATCGCCCGATGGCGGCCGGGCCGGGATGACGACGCCGCCGGCGCCTGGAATATTGTCGCGGCGGAACTGCTGGCTGCGCAGGTCGCGGAGACGATCCTCCGGACGTTCGCCGAGCGGCGTGTTGGTGATCGCAGTTGGCAGCGGCTGTGGGGGCGCCGCTTGCGCCAGGGCCTCGGTCAGCGGCGACAGGCATGCAAAGGCGGCAAGGGCCAAACAGCGAGCGCCGCGTGCGCATCGGGCGGTGCCACGAGGCCCCCCTGTTGTCGTCGCTCCCCCACGCATTAACTCGCTACGATCCCCTTGAAACTCTACGACCCGCCCACGACGACTTCGACGCACAGATAACCACGGCCGAGCACGCCCTGCCCCGACCACTAGCCTTGTGATCGCATGTTTATGACGGCTCCAGCCGCCGTTTCATGCGCAATCGCCGGATCGCCGGTCTGCCAAGCCAGCAGCTGTGGCGTCCCAGCATCATCCGGGACACGTCCAGTCCCCGAACTGGCACCTAACCCTCTGTGATTATTGGCTCGATCAGCACTGACGTGGATCAGCCTCTGGTGCGCCAGCGACTCTATCCACAGGATGGCTGCGCAACTATGCACAACCATTGTTGCTATGTGACAGTCTTGCAACAATACGCACCGAGCCGTTGCCGACGTTATGGCATTGTTGATTGCATCCCGGCGCCATTGCAATCGATGCGGGGCAAACTTCGTAAAGCTCCTGGTCATCGACATTGAGAATTCATTACGTGTTTCTGCAACCAGGGCGAATATATTGCATTTCGATGCCCCCTTTCATCATGGGTTAAGTGTCGCGGCAATACTGATGTTCGACAGGCTTCGCATCCCACGACTCAGAAACGCCGACCAGGAAGATAACGATGGGCCATACCGCTTCCCTTCGTGACCGCTCGCGTATTGGTGTATGGACGTTTCTGGAGCGGCATCGCTGGCTGCGGCAAGTCATCGGCTGGCTTTGCATCATCGAGGCGTTGGCCTGGCCATTCGCGTCCATTGCCTATGCCGGCGGACGCGTCGTTCCCGATGGGCGGACCGGCACGACGCTGAGCGTCAGTGGACGCACGACCGACGTGCACACCAGCACGGTGCACGGCGCCAACGCTTACAACTCGTTCAAAAGCCTGGGTGTCGGGGCCGGCGATACCGTCAACCTGCATGTGCCGGGACAGGCCGACAATCTCATCAATCTCGTGCGCGAAGGCCGGTCGGATATCGACGGCACGCTGAATGGCGTCAAGAACGGACGTATCGGCGGCAATATCTATCTGCTCAATCCGAATGGAATCGTGGTCGGTCCGTCGGGCGTTGTGAATGCCGGCAGCCTTTCCTTGCAGACGCCGACGAGTGAATTTCTCGACAGTGTTCTCGACCAGAATGGAACGCCGAATAGCGCCGCCGTCGGGCGCATTCTGAACGGCACGGCCCCGGTTTCGCCGGACGGCCGTATTTCCGTTTTTGGCCAGATCAATGCCTTGGAGGCTATCCGCCTGCGCGGCGGTGGCGTCGACGTTTCGGGAGCCCTGCGCGCGGGCCCGGCCGGCGTTGCAGCAATGCGCAGCATGGTCAATCTCGGCGGCCTCGCACCTGCGGCCAATACGGTCTCGCGCGATGCTAAGGGCGTCATTCACATCGGCTCACCGGGCAAGGTACGGGTCTCCGGCCGTATCGATGCGAGCGGTACAGCAGGCGTCAAGGGCGGCCGCATCGACATCCGCGCCGATGGCGACATCGAAATCGCGGGCACGGCCGTCGTCACGGCCGCCGGCTCCGCACAGGACTCCGATGGCGGCGACGTTGTCGTCTTTGCCGGCGACACCGCCCGCCTCGCCAAGGGCGCTCTGATCGACGCCAGCGGTGGGGCGACCGGCAAGGGCGGCTTCGTCGAGTTCTCGGCATTGAAGCTCGTCAGCCTGGAAGGCGGCGAATTGCGCGCGACCTCGGCGGACGGCCGTCCCGGCATCATCTACATCGATCCGGCGACCGTGGCCTTCACGGCCAACACCGTCCTCAACTCCGGCCAGACCACGGTCGAAGCAACGGAGACGATCACGGTGGCTGCCGGCATCGTCGTCTCGACCGGCATGGCGGGCGACGCACTGATCTTCCGGGCACCAACCATCAGCTTGGCGACCGGATCGAAGGTCACCACGAAGCATACCGCTGGCGCTACAGGCCTCTCGACCTACGGCGACATCACCTTCGAAACGAAAGTACGCAGCGGCAGCGAACTGCTGACCCCACTCACCGCATCGATCAGCCTCGATGGCGCCACGCTCGAGGGCAAGGCCATCAAGCTGACCGCCGTCAGCGAGAACAAGGGTGGCATCTTCGGCAAGCAGGACGCCGCCAGCACGATCACGCTGACGGGTGCCACCATCACCGGCGAGAGCGTCACCGTCGAGGCCACCGCGAAAGCCCTGAGTTCGCCGCTCGGCGCCTTCAGCTCGGCCGGCGGCACCAACCAGAACCCTGCCGTCACCGTGCTCGACATCGCGACCGTCGCGGTCAATCCGCTGCTGGCCGCGCTGCCGCTGCGCGCCGCAATCGGCATTGCCGAAGCCGACGCGACCGTTCTGGTCAAGAGCGGCACGAACATCACCGCCACAGGCGACGTGAAGATCACGACCACGGCCGATGCGGAAATCACCTCGCCGCTGTTCGCCGACACCGCCGGAGTGGGCGGCTCGGCTGGTGAGTCCTCCAAGCAGTCCCTGCCGAGCCTCGGCATCGTCTATTCCCGCGTCGACACCAGCGCCGTGACGGACGTCCAATCGGGCGCCTCGATCACGTCGGGCGGCGCCATCGAAGTCACCTCCGAGACCAAGGGCAAACTCGACGCCACCAACAACACGATCTCGAGTTCCAACGTCACCATCGGCGTGACCGTCGCGGAAGGCCGCGCCAACTCGGTTGCCAAGGTTGCAGAAGGTGCAACGCTGACACTCACCGACCCGGCAACGACGAGCGGCCAGAACCTCACCGTCGCGGCCAGCAACGAGGGCGAGTACAAAGCCGCCACCAACATGATCTCGACGACGAAGGGCGACAACGCGTCGTTCTCGGCCAACTGGCTCGACGTCAACGAGACGGTCTCCGCCGAACTCGGCGCCAATATCGCCAACGCCGATAGCGTCACCGTGACGGCCAAGACGGCCATCGAGGAACTGTCGGGCGGGGCCGAAGCCTCGACCGCCGATCCGGCGCTGCACGAGCGCATCCTCGGCGTCGTGGAAGCCCTCGATATCGACCCCTCGAAGTCGGCGAGCGACCAGGCCTACGGGACATTCGCGACCCGCATTCTCGGCTCGGTGGCCGGCCTCAAGGGCCCGCTGAAATCGGACAAGGAGATCGAGGTTCCGCTGCAGTTCGCCGGCGCCATGAGCGTTGTCGACGCCGATGTGAACGTCAGCGCCAAGATCACTGCGGCAAGCGTCACCACACAAGGCGAGAAGGTCGAACCTCCGACGGGGGCCAGCGACGAAGTCAAAGCCCAGGCCGCGCTGCAAGGCAACGTCACCGTCGGCAGCGAGATCGAGATCGGCAAGGTCGGCAATCTGGCCAAGGGCGAAACGGACGCCAAGGAAGACAGCTCGACGGCAGCCGCACTCGCCGTGCCGGTGACGACGATCGACTTCAACAATGCCGCCCTCATCGACGCCGGCACGACCGTCACCGCGAGCGAGACGGTGGCCGTCACGGCGGATTCGAAGATCGCCTACGACGCCGACTATCTGAAGATCGAGTCGGTCAACGACGTCATCGACAAGATCTCTGGCGACGGCGGCCTGCAGGCTGCCTTCGTCACCAGCGGCGCGGCGGCCATTGCCGCGACCGAGGCGGACGGCACCAACAAGACCCTCGGCATTGCCGCCAACGTCGACGTGTTCACGGTCAACAGCAATACAACGGCACGCATCGGCGGGCTCGATGTGGGGGCCACCAACGCCACGGCAACGAGCGTCACGGCAAAGTCCGTCGAGGTGAAGGCCAATACGTCCGTCCAGTCGACGCACGCCAGCGGCAACCTCGGCGATTTCCTGGACTTCGAGAAGATATACAAGGAAACCGGCAAGAACCGTTTCCCAATCAAGAACCCGTCGGGTGTCACCGCCAGCGTGGGGGCCGGCGCGACCTTCCAGGGGGTTATCTATAACTTCGATACCATCGCCGAGATCGCCGACCGCGTGACGGTCACTTCAACCGAAACAGTCAATGTGAGCGCCAAGACCGAGTCGCTGATCACCTCGATCGGTGCGTCCGGCATGGTCGACTCGCAGTCCACCGCTGAAGTCGGCGCGCTCGGTGTCATTCTGGTCAACTCCATCACCAGCGACACAACGGCCCGCATCGGCAAGGGCTCGACCGTCACGACCAGCGCGGACGAGGCCGCCATCTCGGTCACGGCCGAAGACCGCGCCGTCAACTGGAACCTCGTCGGCGGCGTCGTCAAGGCGTCCAACGTCGGCTTCGGCGCCAGCGTCGGCGTCAACTCCATCGACCTCGACACGATCGCGACGATCGACGGCGCCAACAAGGTCGAGGCCGGCAGCGCGGAAATGCGCGGCGACGTCATCGTCGTTGCGAAGTCCGGCGGCGTCAGCCAT
>JBGSQO010000481.1:0-5626 GCA_041738055.1 Filomicrobium sp. | reverse complement strand
GCGGCGGCTGGCGGCTGCGGGGCGTGAACCGGGGTTGGCGGCGGAGCGGGCCGCGGGAACACGTTCTGCGCGAGTTGCCAGTCGTCGAAACCGGGCCGCCAGACCAGATCGGTCGGCACCAGGAAGCCACCCTGCACGAGGATGCGCATCTCCTCGTCCGTGATCGGCCCGGTCTGCTTGCCGTCGCGGGCGAGATACCACTGCGTCTGTGGAGGTGTGTCAGTCATCGGCTTCCCGTGTCCGCACCGGTCTCGTCCCTCCCGCGCGCCCCGCCCCCTCGAACCCGAACGAGCCGCGAAGGGTCTTGCATTCGTCCTGCACACGGCGTGGATCGACCGCACACGCGCCGGATCGTTTTCCTTCGAACGGAGGCGCACGTCAACGCATCCGGTGACCCGAGGCGTCGCCCTCGATCGTTTTTCCCGTCGCACCGCCCGTCCGCTGGGACGTGCCGGAACTGGTGATCTGCGGGCCTGCGCGCACCTGTCTTCGTTATTACACTCACGCGAGAATGCCGGCTTTTGCATGGCACGAGGGGCTGCCGGCTCGTCGCCTGCGGCAAGGGAGATTCAGGTCCGCGATGGGGGCTGGGGCTGTGCGCGCTGGGTTGGCTTGTGGCGGGCGCAGGCGGCAGCTATAAGCCGTTGCCAATCCAAGTTATCAAAGACCACCAGGGGGACTTATCAATGGCCATCGAGCGCACGTTCTCGATCCTCAAGCCGGACGCCACGAACCGCAACCTGACCGGCGCCATCAATGCCGTCATCGAGCAGGCGGGCCTGCGCGTCATCGCCCAGAAGCGCGTGCGCTGGACGCCGGCTCAGGCGCAGAAGTTCTACGAGGAGCATGCCGCCCGCCCGTTCTACGGCGAGCTCGTCTCGTTCATGACCTCCGCCCCGATCGTCGTACAGGTGCTCGAGGGCGAGGGCGCCATCGCCAAGTACCGCGAGGTGATGGGCGCGACCGACCCGGCTCAGGCCGCCGACGGCACCATCCGCAAGTTGTTCGCCGTCTCCAAGGGCGAGAATTCGGTGCACGGCTCCGACAGCCCGGCCGCCGCCGAGCGCGAGATCGCCATGAACTTCCGCCTCGACGAGATCGTCGGCTGAGGCCTCTCCGCTCGAGCAGACTTTCTACCGAAAACCGCTAGGATACTTCTGGGAAAGTCTGCTTAGATTTGACGGCGGCGCGCACGCTTGCTGCGCGCCGTTTCCTCACTAGTGGCCTGTCTCGCCTAAATCGCTGTGCTGGCCGAATCCTTTGACGATTTAGGCGAGACATAAAGGCCACTAGCAAAATTAACGACTTAGTGTGGCGTTTATCGCGCCTTAATTGACGACCAGTTTGCCGCACGCATAGGTCAATTAAGGCGCGACGCCTCACTAGCCAAGTCCTCCAACCGGTCCGGGCATGTCCAAGGTCAGGGTTTACGCGGCAACGAGCATCGACGGGTTCGTCGCCGACGCCGACGGCGATACGGCTTGGCTCGAGCCCTATCAGGAGCGGCTGTTCACCGAGGGCGCCTTCATGGGCGAGATCGGCGCCGTCATTCTCGGCCGCCGCACGTTCGAGTTCATGCAGGCATTCGCCGAATGGCCCTATGCCGACAAGCGCGCCTACATCCTGACCTCGCAGCCCCCCTACAACCTACCGGACAACGCGGTGTACGTGAAGACCGGCGGCATTGCAGCCGCGGTCCAGGCCGCGCGGGAGGAGACGCGCAAGGACATCTGGATCGTGGGCGGGGCATTGACCATGCAATCGGCCATCGACTCCGGCCTCGTCGACGTCATCGAGATCTGCGTGGTGCCGGTCCTGCTTGGCCGCGGCCTGTCGATGCTAAACTCGCTGACCCGCCGCCGCACGCTCGCCTTCGACGGCATGGTCGTCTTCGGCGATGACATCGTGAAGCTCCGCTACGCAGCCGTGCGCGGGGCGTGAGGGGGACGGGGGCGGGCGAGAGTGACCCTGAGCTGCCCTCAAAGCAGGTCTACCGGCGGCCCCAAAGCAGACATGACGAACCCGGCCAGAATGTCAATCGACGCACAGGCTGTCGAATTTTCGGATGAAGGCTTCCTGATAGTCCTTGTTCTTGATGAGTTCGTCGCCATACCACTTCGCGAATGTAGCGAAGGCATCCTGAAGGTTGTTGCGATAGACAATCTTCTTCTTCACGTCGATGCACGGACTGGATGAACTCTCCGCCAATATCTTCCAGTTATTCTTGGTGCGCGCTTCGTGGAGAAGCGCGCAACGCACGCTCTTGTAGAAATCCAAGGCGTCGTCTTTGGCGCCGAAAAGGTCCTTGAACGGAGGTGCCGTTCTGAGAAACCAAACGAACATGTCTCCACTCTCGGAATATACGTGTTCCTTCTTCTTGTGATCTTTCCGGTTCTTGAGTTCTGATTTGTGGACGTAGCTCTGTCCCTTGAGCGTGGCGCCCAGGAACTCGATGAGCGTGCATTGTAGGGCCACGATGGCAAACCCTTCACCCTGCCAAGGTTTCTGTCCGTTGCCGCAATGCGAGCCTAGAGACCTGAGGATGTCGATAGGACTGAAGTAGCGTGCCTGGAGCCGTTCCGTGAAAAAGTCGGCGTAAGCCTTTCTCCAAGCTTCTTCATTGTTTGCGCCTTTCAGGCTGGCGCATGTGGTCTTCCATTCGCCAATGGTCCGCTCGCCGGCAATGCGAGTGTCATCGCGCGCGTTCATTACAGTTCCTTCAGAAAGCCGATGGCTCGCATATGCGTCGGCCGGTCAGCGTCAGGATCGGGCATGGAAAGTGTGGCGCGAAGACCGTCAACGTAGTTGACCGGCAGCCCGTGCTGCTCCGCACCTTTCAAGGCAAGACGGAGATACCAGTCATAGGGTTTCAGGGTAGCATCGATGGTAGTCGTGTCGGCCAAGTATGTCGTCACGCGAACTGTTTTGCCGTCCGCGCGAACCTCGAAGTCTTCCACGCGTTGATAGCCGTTGCCACTGCCCTCAGCCCGGTCAAGCGCTTCAATCTCATCGGCATCAATATCGTACAAAACGCCGTAGACAATCACTTTCGGGTCGTCTGCGGCGACGAGCATCGCCTTTCCCGAGCGGTCCTTGCTCCGCTTGCTGAACGCGAGCCGAAAGCCAACCGCGCTCGCAACGCCGCTGGCGCGCGCCGATTTGCAGCGCGACTGGAGCCAAGCCGTCAGCATGTTGGAGCCATAGGCGAAATAGCGAATCGTGCTCATAGCCTAGACTTATCACATCAACGATCGCGCCCGGGAGACCCGTCACGCCCATTGTCGATGTTCGCAGGTCAACTCGATGCGCGTGGCATTCGGATCGACTGTCCGCTCTTGAGAACTCGACGGATGCCTCTTATTGGCCCATGACGTCACCGACCGGAGCCCCGCCACCCCCCGCCGTTCGGACGACAGCGTCGTCCGCGCCGCCCCCGGCCCCCTACGCCAGCCGCTCGATCCGGAACATCAGGCCGCCGCGGGGGGTGAGGGTCACGGTGGCGTTGATGCCGGGGGGCTCGGCGCCGACGTAGACGGGCTTGAAGGCGCGCAGCAATTGCGAGAGGGCGAGCACGTTCTCGACCTGGCTCATGGCGCCGCCGATGCACGAGCGCTTGCCCGCGCCGAACGGGATGTAGCTGTACTTGACCTGCTTCTTGGCCCCGCCGCCCATCCAGCGCTCGGGCCGGAATTCTTCCGGCTCGTCCCAGTAGCGCGGGTTGTGCTGGGCGCCGTAGCCGAAGATCACGATGCGGTCGCCGGCCTTGATCTCCTTGCCGCCGATGGTGTCGGGGCCGGCGGCCGTGCGGATCAGGCTCCACACCGGCGGATAGAGGCGCATGGTCTCCTGGATCACGGCGCGGGTGTAGGCGAGGGTCGAGTAGTCGGCCGCTGTCGGCTCGCGGTCGCCGCACACCTCATGGCCTTCGGCGCGGATGCGATCGGCCGCCTCGGGGTGCTTGGAAACGAGGTAGAGCGCCCAGGCGAGCGTCAGCGCGGTCGTTTCGGTGCCCGCCCACAGGTATTGCTTGATCTCGTCGATGGCCTGCTGGGCGTCGAACTCCGGGATGCTCGGATCGGAGACGGAGGCCTCGATCATTTTGAGCAGCGTCTTCTCGCGATGCTCGCGCGGCTCGGCGGCCATGACGGCGGGCGGCACGCTCCACCACGCCTTGACGGCTTGGGCGGTGTCGTTGTCCTCGGCGACCTCGAAGCCTTCGCCGGCGAGCTTCCTGAGGCGAATTTCCTTGTGGTTCATGACGTCGGTGTAGGTCTTGACGTACTTGAACACCACATGCGGATTGAACGGCATGTCGCGGTCGAACAGCGCTTTGCAGATCATGTCGGCGGCCAGCGTCCAGGTCTGCTCGACCATCTCGACGCTCTCGCCCGACTGGGCAAGCCGGTCCCAGCCCTCCATCTTGGTGCGGATGGCGGCGTTGAAATAGGGGATATAGTCGGCGAAGGCGTCGGGGTGGAAGGCCGGCTGCTGCGGCATGCGGATCTTCTGCCACAGCGCGCCGTCGTTGGTGATCATCGACTTGCCGAAGATCGGCTTCAGGCCGTCGAAGTATTTGATGTAGTTGTCGGCGTTTGCGACCAGCACGTGCTTGAAGTACTCGGGCTCGGTGATGAGGACGAGACGCTGGTTGGCCATGTTGATGGGGATGACCGGGCCATAGCGCTCAGCCATCTGCAACAGGATCCGCATGGGGTTGCTGGGATCCTTGAGAAGCGGCGAGAGTTTGAACCAGATGCTCTCCTCGCCGAGCTCGGGTGCATCCATGGCGGTCGTCTCCATTCTCGAGTGTCTCCGCTGACGCCGGGTCAGCTTATCCGGCGATCTGGCTCATCACCGCGGCCAAGCGCCTTGCCCAAACGCAAATCGTTGCCTGACCGAAGTCGCCCGATACATCCGCCGAAGGGCTGGCTCCGGCAAAGCCAAAGAGGCGTCGCGTGCCGGTATCCACAGGTTGGGCCGCACACCCTGACGCCCGCGCCGGACCGACGCATCGCTCGACAGCATATCTTCTTTCTGCCGAGCAACTGTGCCCCGGGCGACACATGCCACTTGCTTCGGGCTAGGTACCACTGGCCCGCCGACACTGTCCATTGGACGCAGGGTGAGCGCTTCACAATGGCGCGCCGTCAGGGATGTCGGGGCAACACACCAGCTGGCGCCGTCTCTGGCCAGATCAGCATGGGCGCTTGGTTAACGGCAGAATTGGTGGATGCAGCCGCCAGTCGCGCCCGATCCCCGTCGATCGCGAAGGTGCTGCGGGCGAAGGCGGCCAGCATGGCGGGATAGAGCCGATGCTCGGCGGCCAGGACGCGAGCCCCGAGCGTTTCAGGTGTATCGCCGGTCAGCACAGGGACGGCGGCCTGCCCCAGGATCGGGCCTTCGTCCATTTCGGCCCGCACGAGGTGGACGGTGCAACCGGCGATCGTCACGCCTGCCGCCAGCGCCCGTTCGTGGGTGTGGAGGCCCTTGAAGGACGGCAGAAGTGCGGGGTGGATGTTGAGCATGCGGTCGCGCCAGCGCTCGACCAACCAGGGCGTCATCAGCCGCATGAAGCCAGCGCAGGCCACGATCTCGATGCCAGCTGCGACCAGGGCCGCGTCGACCG
>JBGSQO010000397.1:0-1904 GCA_041738055.1 Filomicrobium sp. | reverse complement strand
TGCTCGGCCTGACGCTGGCCCTGAGGCTCGCCGAAGCCGGCCACGACGTGACCGTGGTCGAGGCCGCGCCCCGGCTCGGCGGGCTGGCCGACGCCTGGCAGATCGGTGATGTCACCTGGGATCGCCACTATCATGTGATCCTGCAACAGGACCGCTACCTGACGGCGATGCTCGACGAACTGGGGCTCCAGGACCGGCTCGTGTGGTCGCAGACCAAGAGCGATTTCTACACCGACAAGACCTTCTATCCGCTCACCAGCTCGATCGACTTCCTGCGCTTCCCCCCGCTCGGCCTGATCGACAAGTTCCGCCTCGGCGCCACCATTCTGTACGCCTCCCGCCTGAAGGATGGCCTGCGGCTGGAGGCGATCAAGCTGGAGGACTGGCTCGTCGCCCTGTCCGGCCGCCGCACGTTCGAGCGCATCTGGCGGCCCCTCGTGCGGGCCAAGCTCGGCGACAACTATCACCGCGCGTCGGCCTCCTACATCTGGAACGTCATCCGCCGATTCTACGGCGCCCGCCAGACCGGAGCGCAGAAGAAGGAGCTGTTCGGCTACGTCCAGGGTGGCTACGAGACGATCATTGCGCGCCTCGTCGCGAAGCTGCAGGGCCTGGGTGTCAAGCTGGAGACGGCAAGCCCCGTCTCGCGCATCGCTGGGGTGAGCGGCGGCGACGGCGTCGAAGTCACGACCTCCGCCGACACCGCCCCCCGCCGGTTCGACCGCGTGGTGGTGACGTCCGCCTCGAGCCTCGCCTGCCGCATGTGCGAGGGGCTTTCCGACGACGAGACGGCCCGCCACGCCGGCATCATCTACCAGGGCATCGTGTGCGCCTCGGTCGTCCTGAAGCGCCCGCTGCGCAACGCCTACATCACCTACATCGCCGACGAGGAGATCCCCTATACGGCGGTGATCGAGATGACGGCGATCGTCGACAAGGCCCATTTCAAGGGGCGCTCGCTGGTCTATCTGCCGGCCTACGTGCCCTCGGACTCGCCGCTATTCGAGTTGACCGACGCCGAGATCGAGGCGCGCTTCCTCAAAGCCTTGCGCCGCATGTATCCCGACCTTGCCGACGGCGACATCGAGGCTTTCAAGGTCTCTCGCGCGCGGCAGGTGCTGTCGATCACCACCATCGGCTACTCGCGCGGTCTGCCGCCGATGCAGACCGCCGTGCCGGGCCTGTTCATCGTCAACTCCGCTCACATCGTGAATGCCGCGCTCAACGTCAACGATACGATCAAGCTCGCCGAGAGCGCGCTGCCGCTGCTGCTGGCGGAATGCGCGCCGTCGTTGAGCGAGGCGCCCCGCAAGCCCGTCGCCGCAATGGCCGCTGAATAGCCTTAGAGTGGTAGGAGCCTGCCCCTTATGTCACGGCCGATCGCCAGCCTCTCGCTCGACCTCGACAACCTGTGGGCCTACCTCAAGACCAACGGCGATCCCGGCTGGCAGACGTTTCCCGGCTACCTGGACGTCGTCGTGCCGCGCATCCTGTCGAGGCTCGACCGTCACGGCCTGCGCATCACGTTTTTCATCGTCGGCCAGGACGCGGCCCTGCCGGAGAACGCCGCCGCCCTCCGCGCCATCGCGGATGCCGGTCACGAGATCGCCAACCACTCGTTCCATCACGAGCCATGGATCGCCGCGCGTCCACCGGAAGAGATCGACGCAGAATTGGCCGCCGCCGAGACGGCGATCGAGCGCGCGACGGGCGAGCGCCCGACAGGCTTCCGCGGTCCGAGCTTCGCGCTGTCGGGTGATCTCGTCGAGGTGCTGGCCACGCGCGGCTACCGCTACGATGCCTCGACCTTCCCCAGCGTGCTCGGTCCGCTCGCCCGCGCCTACTACTTCGCCAATGCGAAGATCGACCGCGACGGCCGCCGCCAGCGTCAAGCCATGTTCGGC
>JBGSQO010000392.1:0-9229 GCA_041738055.1 Filomicrobium sp. | reverse complement strand
TCGTTACCGTGCCGTCCTTCTCACCCCAGGCGCTGGCGGGCAGCAGCACGTGCGCGAGCCGGGCGGTATCGGTGGCGGCCGTCACGTCGGAGACGACGACGAACGGGCAGGCGCGAAGCGCGGCGCGCACGCTGTCAGCCTCGGGAATGCTGGCGACCGGGTTGGTGGACATGATCCACAGCGCCTTGATGCGGCCATCTCCCACGGCGCGGAACAGATCGACTGCCTTGAGGCCGGGCGTGGTGGCGATGGTGGGTGCGCCCCAGAACTCCTGGACGATGCGGCGGTGGGCGGGATCGGCTAATTCCATATGGGCGGCCAGCATGTTGGCGAGCCCGCCCGTCTCGCGCCCGCCCATGGCGTTGGGCTGGCCCGTGACCGAGAACGGCCCCATGCCCGGCTTGCCGATGCGGCCCGTCAGCAAGTGACAGTTGATGATGGCGTTGACCTTGTCGGTGCCCGCCGTCGACTGGTTGACGCCCTGGCTGTAGACGGTGACGACGCGGGTCGTCTTGGCGAAGCTCGCGTAGAAGTCGGCTATCGCGTTTTCCGATAGGCCGGTCGTGGCACAGACGGCAGAAAGCCCCCACGGCTCGGCGGCCTTCATGGCTTCGGCGAGCCCTGAGGTATGCCGCTCGACGTAGGCGACGTCGGTGCGCCCTTCGGCGATGAGGTGGGCCAGCAGCCCGTTGAACAGGGCCACATCCGTGCCGGGGCGGATCGGGAGGTGCACGTCGGCGCCTTCGGCCGTGTCGGTGCGGCGCGGATCGATCACGATGAGGCGTGTGCCGCGGTCCTTCCGGGCGGCGAGGAGGCGTTGGAACAGCACGGGATGGCACCAGGCGAGATTGGAGCCGACCAGCACCACGAGATCGGCCTCCTCCAGGTCCTCGTAAGTGCCGGGGACCGTATCCGTCCCGAACGCGCGCTTATGGCCGGCAACGGACGACGCCATGCAGAGGCGCGAATTGGTGTCGATGTTGGCTGCGCCGATGAACCCTTTCATCAGCTTGTTGGCGACGTAGTAATCCTCGGTCAGGATCTGGCCGGAGACGTAGAGCGCGACGCTGTCGGGGCCATGGTCGGCGATGGTCCGGCGGAAAGTGTCGGCCACGAGTTCGAGTGCGCTGTCCCAACTGGCCGGCGCTCCATCGACGACCGGGGTCAGCAGCCGTTCGTCGTGGCTCAGCGTCTCGCCGAGCGCGGTCCCCTTGGAGCACAAGCGGCCGAAGTTGGCCGGATGCTCTGGGTCGCCCTTGATCTTTGCCGATAGCCCATCCGGTGACGGCGTTGCCAGCACGCCGCAGCCGACGCCGCAGTAGGGGCAGGTGGTGCGGGTGGCGGCCATGTATCATCTCCGAAGGTGCTTCTTTCCCCCTCTCCCTTCGGGAGTTAGGGGCCACCCACTTCCCCCTCTCCCCTCGGGGGAGAGGGTCGGGGTGAGGGGGCGTCGATGGGGCGAAACGGTTGCGTCTGCTGCTCGCCCCCTCACCCGGCGCTCATCGCGCCGGCCTCTCCCCCGAGGGGAGAGGCGAAGTGAAGAGGGGACTGGTGTGGCGCGCAGCCCCCGCACTTCACTGCCCCTCAACTCCCCTTCAGCGCACTGGCGTCGATCAACAGCCGCCCGCCCTCGATCCGCACGGGAAAGGTCGGCACCTGACCTTGGTCGGCGCCCTGGGCGAGACCCGTCTCCAGGCTGATCACCCAGTTGTGCAAGGGGCAGGTGACCGACGTGCCGTGCACGATACCATCCGACAGCGGCCCGCCCTTGTGCGGACAACGGTCTGCGAGCGCGAACACGCGGTCGTCGGCGGTGCGGAAGACGGCGATGCAGCCGTGTGCTGTCTTGAGCTTCCTCGCACCGAGCTTGGGCACGTCGGAGGCCGCGCCGATATCGATGAAGGCTTTGTCCATCATGGTCATTCGGCGGCCTCCTGCAGGGTGAGATCGGCGATGGGGGCGAACTCGTGCGCGTCCTTGCCGGCGGCGCGTTCGGCCCACGGATCGGATTGCGCGTAGGATTGCGAGAGCACGAACCGCTCCAAAAGCGCGCGGCGCTTGACGGGATCGTCGAGAACCTGCGCCTTGATGCTCTCCTTGCCGACGCGCTTCATCCATTTGTAGATGCGCTCCAGATAGCGGCCTTGTTCGCGATTGAGCTGGATCAGCGCGGCGATGACCTCGACGGCTTCTTCTTGGGTGGCGACGTGGCCGAGGATCTCGGTGCCCTTGATGTCGAGGCCGGCCGCCCCACCGAAGTGGATCTCGTAGCCGGACTCCACGCAGATGATGCCGACGTCCTTGCAGGTCGCCTCCGCACAATTCCTCGGACAGCCGGAGACGGCGAGCTTGACCTTGGCCGGCGTCCACGACCCCCACAGGAACTTCTCGAGCTTGATGCCGAGCCCGGTCGAATCCTGGGTTCCGAAGCGGCACCAGTCCGAGCCGACACAGGTCTTGACCGTGCGCAGGCCCTTGGCGTAGGCCGCACCCGAGACCATGCCGGCCTTGTTGAGGTCGGCCCAGACGGCGGGCAGATCCTCCTTCTTGACGCCGAGCATGTCGATGCGCTGGCCGCCCGTCACCTTCACCGCCGGGATCTGGAATTTGTCGACCACGTCGGCGATGGCGCGCAGCTCATTGGCGCTGGTCATCCCGCCCCACATGCGCGGCACCACCGAGAACGAGCCGTCCTTCTGGATGTTGGCGTGCACGCGCTCGTTGATGAAGCGCGATTGGCCGTCGTCCTCGTAATCCCCCGGCCAGGTGGCGACGAGGTAGTAGTTGAGCGCGGGCCGGCACTTGGCGCAGCCGTTGGAGGTCTTCCACTCCAGTTCCTGCATCAGGGCAGGGATCGAGCGCAGCTCCTTGGCGACGATCAGGCGGCGGACGTCGTCGTGACCCAGATCCGTACACCCGCACATCGGCGCGACGACCATCGGATTGTAGGCATCGCCGAGTTGGACCTTCAGCAGTTGCTCGACAAGCCCGGTGCACGAACCGCAGGAGGCGGACGCCTTGGTGTGGGCGCGCACATCATCCAGGGTCGTAAGGCCCTTGTCGGCGATGGCCGACACGATCTTGCCCTTGCACACGCCGTTGCAGCCGCAGATTTCCGCATCATCCGGCAACGCTGCAACGGCCGCCGTAGGGTCCAGCGGGGCACCTCCCTGATAGCCTTGGCCGAAGATCAGCGTCTCGCGCATGTCGGCGACGGACGTGCCCTTTTTCAGAAGGTCGAAGAACCAGGGGCCGTCGGCGGTCTCGCCATACATGACGACGCCGATCAACTTGTCGTCCTTCAGCACCAGGCGCTTGTAGATGTTGCGAGCGGCATCCCGCAGCACGATCTCCTCGCGGTCGGGGGCATCGCCGAAATCACCGGCCGAGTAGAGATTGATGCCCGTCACCTTGAGCTTGGTGGCGGTGGCCGAGGGCTTGAAGGCGGCGGTCGCATCGCCGGCGAGTTGGGCTGCGACGACACCCGCCTGCTCGTAGAGTGGTGCCACGAGGCCGAAGGTCTGGCCACCCGCCTCGACGCATTCGCCGAGAGCGAAGATGTCGGGGTCGCTGGTGCGCATGTCCGGCGTCACCACGATGCCGCGGTTGACGTCAAGGCCGGCCTCTTTGGCGAGCGCGCCGTTGGGCCGGATGCCGACCGCCATGACGACGAGGTCGCAGGGGATTTCGCTGCCGTCGTCGAGCTTGACCGCGCGGACTTTCTGCGGCCCGAGGGCCGGATGCGTACCGATGATCGCGTGCGTGTTGGCCTTGGTCTTGACCGTGATGCCGCGCGCTTCCACCGCCTTCTGCAGCAGGTAGCCGGCAGCCGGATCGAGCTGGCGCTCCATCAAGGTCGGCATAAGGTGGAGAACCGTCACCAGCATACCGCGTTCAGCCAGACCCGCGGCCGCCTCGAGGCCCAGCAGTCCGCCGCCGATGACGACCGCGCGTCCGCCCGATTGCGCGGCCAGCAGCATCGCTTCCACGTCGTCGAGATCGCGGTAGGTCAACACGCCCGCCAGATCATGGCCCGGGATCGGGATGATGATGGGGTTCGAGCCGGTCGCGATGATCAGCTTGTCGTAAGGCTCGACGTCGCCCGGCGCGCTCCGCACCGTTTTGGCTGCCCGGTCGATCTCGACGACCTTGTGGCCCTTGTAGAGCGTGACGCCGTGCTGGACGTACCAGGCATCGCCGTGGATGACGATGTCCTCGTAAGCCTTCTCGCCCGAGAGCACCGGCGACAGCATGATGCGGTCGTAGTTCACGCGCGGCTCGGCGTTGAAGATGGTGACGTCGTAGGCGTCGGGCGCGGCCTCGAACAGGCGCTCCAAGGCACGGCCGGGCGCCATGCCGTTGCCGATGACGACGAGCTTTTGTCTGGTCATGGTGTGATGCTTTCCGTCGTGGGATCTACTCGGCAGCCTGCAGGGCCGGATTGGTGTGGCGCGCGTAGAGGAACTCGATCACGCTCGCGCGGGCGGCGATGTAGGTCTTGTCGTCGACCAGATCGAGCCGCTTTCTCGGGCGGGCCAGCGCGACGGGGAGAACCTCGCCGATGGTGGCGGACGGACCGTTGGTCATCATCACGATGCGGTCCGACAGCAGCACAGCCTCGTCGACGTCGTGGGTGATCATGATGATGGTGTTGCCGAGCCGGGTGTGGATCTCCATCACCTGATCCTGCAGATGCGCGCGCGTCAGAGCGTCGAGCGCGCCGAACGGTTCGTCCATCAGCAGCACCTTGGGCTCCATGGCGAGTGCGCGGGCGATGCCGACGCGCTGCTTCATGCCGCCGGAGATTTCGGAAGGGCGCTTGTCCTTGGCGTGCACCATATGGACGAGGTCCAGATTCTCCATCGTCCACTCATGGCGTTCGGCGCGCGAGCGGGTCCGGCTGAACACCTTGTCGACGGCCAGGCGCACGTTCTCGTAGGTGGTGAGCCAGGGCAGCAGCGAATGGTTCTGGAACACGACGGCGCGGTCGGGGCCGGGCGCGTTGACCTCCTTGTCCTCGAGCAGGATGACCCCGCTCGAGACTTGCGTGAGGCCGGCGACGAGATTGAGCAGCGTCGACTTTCCGCAGCCGGAATGGCCGATGATCGAAACGTAGCTGCCGCGCTCGATCGTGAGGTCGACGGAGCGCAGCACTTCGTTGGTGATGCCGGCGCGGCTGAAGGATTTGCCGACGCTCTCGATCTTGAGGAACGGCTTGCCGGTGACTGCGGGACTGTGGGCGGTGTGGAGCCTGGGCTCGACGGGAGCGATCATGGGTGAGTGTCCTCTCTCGATGGCTTGAGCGTCACGAGGCTTGCGCGCCGCGGGTGGCGATGTTGCCGAGGGCCGCGACCAGACGGTCGAGGATGAAGCCGACGACGCCGATGTAGACGAGGGCGACGATGATGTCGGAGAGCCGCGAAGAGTTCCACGCGTCCCAGATGAAGAAGCCGATGCCGACGCCGCCGGTCAGCATTTCAGCAGCCACGATAGCGAGCCACGACAGGCCGATGCCGATCCTCAGGCCCGTGAAGATGTAGGGCGCGGCAGACGGAACCATGATGCGGAAGAAGAACTCGACCGGGTTCAGGCGGAGGACGGCGGCGACGTTGCGGTAGTCCTGCGGGATGTTGCGGATACCGACGGCGGTGTTGATGATGATCGGCCAGATCGCCGTGATGAAGATGACGAAGATCGCCGACGGGTTGGCGTCACGGAAGGCGGCCAGCGAGATCGGCAGCCAGGCCAGCGGCGGCACGGTGCGCAGCACCTGGAAGATCGGGTCGAGACCGCGGGTTGCCCACACGCTCTGGCCGATCAGCACGCCGAGCAGAATGCCTGCGATCGCCGCAAGTCCGAAGCCGATCGCCACGCGCTGCAGGGAGGTCGCGACGCGCAGGCCGAGGCCGATGTCCTGAGAGCCGTTGACGAAGAACGGATCGAGGATGAGGTCTTTGGCCTCGCTCCAGATGCGCGAGGGTGACGGCAGGCTCGAGGTCGGCGACGAGCAGGCCAACTCCCAGACCAAGAGGCTGGCCAGCAGGACGATCAGCGGGGGAACGACCACAGTCGCAATGTTGGCGAGCACGCCCGGCACGTCGGAGGCGCGCGCTGAGAACCAGCGTGACAGGGCACTGGGCTTAGCCGCCGAGGCAATGGCCGGAGCGGCTTTCGCAGCCACGGCGGGCGCGTGCGCGAAGGTTGAGGCAGCGACGGAGGCGGGAACGTTGCCGGCTGCGGTCGCGACGAATACGGTCTGAGGCTCGATGAGCGACATGATGATCTCCGAGAGGTGCGTTCGTTGCCCCGTCCGGTCCGGGTGCAGGGGCAAGCCCCTGCCGGGGGAGCCCGAGGGGCGAGAAGCCCCTCGGAAAGTCGTGTCTCAGGGAGGAAGGCTCAGACCTCGGCGCGCTTGATGGAGAGCGACTTGAGGTAGCCCATCGGGTCGGCGGGATCGAAGGTCTTGCCGTCGAAGAACTTCTCGACGCCGCGGCTGTCGCCGGTGGGGGTATCGGTGAGGCCGAGACCCTTGGCTGCTTCCAGCCACAGGTCGGAGCGGTTGGTCTTGGCGACGAGAGCCTTGACGTCCATGTCGGGAGCGAACTTGCCCCAGCGGATGTTCTCGGTGACGAACCAGGTGTCGAGGCTCTTCCAGGGGTAGGACACCTCGCCCTTCTCGCCCCAGAACTTCATCAGAAGGTTGGTGCCTTTGACGACCTTGCCGCGACCGTAGTTGATATCGCCCTTGATGCGGCCGATGATGTCGGGGACGGGCACGTTGAACCACTGGCGGCGGCCGATGATCTCGGCCATCTCCTGCTTGTTCTCCATCTTCTCGCACCACATCTGCGCTTCCATGGTCGCCATCATGATGGCCAGCGCCGCCTTGGGATTGGCGTCGACCCAGTCGGCGCGCATGCCCAGAACCTTCTCGGGGTGCTTGAACCAGACCTCGCCCGTGGTGGCCGCAGTGAAGCCGATGCCCTGGTTGACGAGCTGCTCGTTCCACGGTTCGCCGACGCAGAAGGCGTCCATGTTGCCGACCTTCATGTTGGCCACCATCTGCGGCGGCGGGACAACGATGGTCGAGACGTCCTTGTCGGGGTCGATGCCACCGGCGGCCAGCCAGTAGCGGATCCACAGGTCGTGGGTGCCGCCGGGGAACGTCATGGCGCACTTGACCTCTTTGCCCTCGGCTTTCTTCTTGGCAAAGGCCTCCTTCAAGGCCGAGCAGTCGGTGCCGACGGGGAGGTCCTTGTATTCGTTGGAGACCGACAGACCCTGGCAGTCCTCGTTCAACCGCAGCAGCGTGTACATCGGCAGCGGCTGGTTGTTCTGCATCACCTTGCCGGTGCCGTAGAGGTACGGCTTGGGCGAGAGGATGTGGCCGCCGTCGATGCCGTTGGCCTTGGTGCCGAGCGCCATGTTGTCGCGCGTCGCGCCCCACGAAGCCTGCTTCAGGATCTCCATGTCGGGCAGGCCATACTTGGCGTAGATGCCCTTTTCCTTGGCGATGATCAGCGGTGCGGCATCCGTGAGCGCGATGTAGCCGAGCTTGGTGCCCTTGACCTCGGGTCCTGCTCCTTGCGCAAAGGCGCCGCCGGGGAAGGCCGACTTGATGGCGGTGATGAGGGCAGCCGTGCCGGCCGTCGCGGCGGCCGAGCGGAGAAGCTGACGGCGGTCCATTTCGACGAGCGACGTCGAGGCTCCGCGCGAAGGCTTCATTCCGGTGATCTTCGAAGTGCTCATGGTCGTGTTCCCGTGTTGGCGCCGCAAAAGCCGCATGGAAGGCAGGGACCCCAAAAACAAAAAAAGCCGCACGATTTGGTGGTCCTCGTCACGAGGCTCCCTCAAATCGGCGGCGTTGCCGTTGCCCTCTCAAGGGGCTGATCCCATTGCGCAGACCGACGTTGGCCCGCGCTCACTCTCCTAAAGCACGAACCGTGCCAATTCGCAAAATCGTCTGAAATGTTATACGCATCAATGCCTTGATTGTCTGATCTGGGTGCGACTGTCGACGGCGCGGCAGGCCGATCTGCCTAACGTGGAGGCGCTTGAGCCCAAGTCTTGTGCACTGCAGCGAGCTGGCGTGGTGCGGGGCGGGAAGTGAAGACGAAGGGGCGTTGCCCCCTCGCCCCTCACCAAGGGCTTAGCCCTTGGAACCATCCCCTGGAGCTTATGGCACGCCCGTCGCCCAGTAGGGAGTAAACGGGGTGATCCCCCGCGCGGGGTCCGGGGGCGCATCCAACACCAGTTTACTGAGTGTTGGCTGGGCAGAGCCCCCGCACTTCACTGAACCTCGTCAGATGGGGCCTGGCGGGGCGCTCTCAGTCGTCCATGCCGCGCGCGGGGTCCGGGACGGCGGATCGGCTGAGCGCCGACAGGTAGCCGGCGACGTCGTCGGGATCGAATACGCGGCGATCGAAAAACACATCGGGGCCGAGCACGAGTTGGCCCGAGGTCGAGCCGACGGGCATCTCAGCCGTCAGTGCACCTTCGGGCTTGGCGTCGGCCGCCGGCAAGGCGACGCCGAGGGGCTGAAGCGCGGCGCGGGTGAGGTCGGGCCGGTAGGTTGACCGCGCGATGGCGATGGCTTCAGCCGAGAGCGGGGCCTGACCCCAGCGCACCATCTGCGAGTAAAACCACAGCGCGTGGCTCACCCAGGGGAAAGTCTGCGCCTTGCCGGTGAAGCTGAGGAAGCCGTCGACTGGTTCGGCTACTCCGCCTGGAGCCTCGATCCGACGCGATAGTCCGGCAGCGATCCGCTCGACCGGTTGATCGATATAGCGGGGTTCGGCAAGCAGGCTGGCCAATGCGCCCCGGTTGGCTTCGGCTTCGCACCACTCGGCAGCGCGGTAGACGGCGCGTACCAGACCGCACAGGCCATCGGGCTCCGCATCGGCCCAGGCTGCCCGCACGCCGAGCACCTTGTCGGGGCTATAGCCCCAGATGTGGGCGTTGGTGAGCAGGATGCGGCCCGTGCCTTCAGCCACCGCGACACTGCCCCACGGCTCGCCGACGCAGAAGCCGTGAATGCGGCCGGAGGCCAAGGCTGCGGCCATCAGCGAGGGCGGTACGGCCACGAGATCCACGTCCAGGCCCGGCCGGATGCCGCCGGCTGCCAACCAATAGGCCAGTTCGTAATGGTGCGCGGAGTGGACATGCACGATGCCGAACGTCAGCCGCGGCAGGCCCGCCTGCGCCCGTCGGCGGATCAGCGCCGATAGGG
>JBGSQO010000645.1:0-3576 GCA_041738055.1 Filomicrobium sp. | reverse complement strand
CCGCCCCGCACTGGTCGAGACCGCCCCCACGGGGCCTGAGAAGCCGGCGGGCAGCCGCCCGGTCGTGGTGATCGATCCGGGCCACGGCGGCATCGACCCAGGCGCGCTCGGTCAAGGCGTAACCTATGAAAAGGACATCGTACTCGCCGTCGGCCTCAAGGTCACGGCGGCCCTGGCTGAAACCGGCCGCTACGACGTGCACCTGACGCGCGACAGCGACGCCTTCGTTTCCCTCGATGACCGCCTGCGGGTGTCGGTTGAGCGCCGCGCCGACTTGTTCGTCTCCCTGCATGCCGATGCGCTGGCCGATATGAGTTTCGCGCGGCACGTGCGTGGTGCCACGGTCTACACGCTGTCCGAGCGGGCCTCCGACGATCTGGCCCGCCGCATGGCCGAGAAGGAGAATTCCGCCGACCTCCTGGCCGGTCTGGACGCGACCGGTGGCGAGCCCGCCGACGAGGTCCGCAACATCCTGATCGACCTGATGAAGCGCGAGACGGCCAACTTTTCGACGGATTTCTCCTCTGTGCTTGTCTCCCGGCTGAAGGAGAAGGTGAAGCTATCTCGCGATCCGCGTCGTGCGGCCGCCTTCAAGGTGCTGAAGCAGACGCATACGCCGTCGGTTCTCGTCGAACTCGGCTATCTCAGCAATCCGGACGACGAGCGGACCATGCTGACGCCAGCTTGGCAGCGGGACGTGGCGCACGCAATCGCCCGAGCCGTCGAGGACTACTTCACGCGTCGCCTAGCGGGTGCGCGCTGAGATCGGGTTCTGCCGGGCCGCTCACACTTTCAGGGGGCGTCGACGTGATGCAGCGCACAATAGCCGCAAACGGGGTGTTCACACTCGTTAGGCATGCTAGCCACGCAGGAAGACTGATTCGCTCGATTCGGTCAGGACGGACCGAGACGGTCGATGGTAGCGTCATGTCCGGGCGGGCATCGGTTGAAGGCGGAACCGGTCGTCACGGGACGGCGAGGGTCTGATCGATGTCTCCGGCGCGACGACGATGGTACTGACGACAGACTGACCCAAGGGCCGATGAGAGCACCCATCCTTCCACCGCCGGAGCCGCGCCGAAAGCCGCGCAAAAAGCGCACCCGCAGTCTCCTGCTGGGGCTGCTCGGCTTTGCCTTCGCCACCGGGGTCGTCCTGTTCGTGGTCGGCTCGGCGATTGCCGGCTACCTGCTGATGCGTGTCTCAGAGGACCTGCCGGACTACCAGAAGCTCGCGGCCTACGAGCCTCCTGTGATGACGCGCATCCACGCGCACGACGGCTCGCTGATCGGCGAGTACGCGCGCGAACGGCGCATTTTCGTGCCGATCAATACGATCCCAAAGCGGCTGATCAACGCTTTCCTCGCCGCCGAGGACAACCGCTTCTACGAGCACGGCGGTCTCGACTTCACCGGCATTGCGCGCGCGGTCATCAAAGCGGCGGAGAACCGCATCAAGGGGAGCGGCGGCCGCGACCAGGGCGCTTCGACCATCACCCAGCAGGTCGCCAAGAACTTCCTCTTGTCGAGCGACCGCACGATGGAGCGCAAAATCAAGGAGGCGATCCTGGCCATCAGGATCGAGCGCACCTACTCCAAGGACAAGATCCTGGAGCTGTACCTCAACGAGATCTTCCTGGGCATCGGCTCCTACGGTGTCGCCGCCGCCAGCCTCAACTACTTCTCCAAGGAGTTGAAGGACCTCACGATCGAGGAATGCGCCTATCTGGCGGCGTTGCCGAAAGGGCCCAACAACTACCACCCCTTCCGCCACACCGAGAAGGCGACCACCCGGCGCAACTGGATCATCGGGCAGATGCTCGACAATGGCTTCATCACCAAGGAAGAGGCGGATACGGCGCGGGCAAAGCCACTGACGGTCAACCTGCGTCCCTTCGGCGCCCACGTGTTCGCCGCCGAATACTTCGCCGAGGAAGTTCGCCGCGCGCTGCTCGCCCAGTACGGCGAGGAAAAACTCTATGGCGGTGGCCTGTCGGTGCGCACCACACTCGATCCGGTGCTTCAGCGCTACGCCCGCAAGGCTCTCATCAAGGGGCTGGTGGACTTCGACCGCCGCAAGGGCTGGCGCGGGCCGCATGCCAAGGTCGATGTCGCCGGGGATTGGGGGGCTGCCCTCGACGCCGTGGAGGCGCCCAAGGACCTCAGTCCCTGGCGCCTCGGCGTCGTGCTTGAAGCCACCAAGGCCAAGGCCGTCATCGGACTGCAGCCGGGCAAGGAGCAGGACGGTTCGCTGGTGGGCAAGCGCGAGGCGGTCGAGATCGGCTTCGACGAACTGAAATGGGCCAAGCGCGAGGGCAAGGCGCCGGCTGGGGTCACCGATGTCGTGAGCGTCGGCGACGTCGTGTTCGTTGCCCCGAAAGATCCAGACAACGTCGCGGGGGTCTGGTCGCTGATGCAGATCCCCGAGGTCGGCGGCGGCCTCGTCGCCATGGACCCGCACACCGGCCGCGTGTTGGCCGTGGTTGGCGGCTTCTCCTTCGACATGAGCCAGTTCGACCGCGCCATCCAGGCCAAGCGTCAGCCCGGCTCGTCCTTCAAACCGCTGGTCTACGCTGCCGCCCTCGACAACGGTTACAAGCCGACCTCCATCGTGCTGGACGCGCCCATCGAGATCGAGCAGGGCGGCGGCCAGGACGTCTGGAAGCCGGAGAACTACGACAAAGAGAAATCCTACGGGCCGACGACGCTGCGCATCGGCATCGAGAAGTCGCGCAACCAGATGACGGTGCGGCTCGCCCAGGACATGGGCATGCCCCTCATCACGGAGTATGCCAAGCGCTTCGGCGTCTATGACGATCTGCTGCCGGTGCTGTCGATGTCACTGGGCGCCGGCGAGACGACGCTGCTGCGCATGACGACGGCTTATTCGATGATCGCCAACGGCGGCAAGAAGGTCTACCCGACGTTGATCGACCGCATCCAGGATCGCTGGGGGGCGACCGTCTGGCGTCACGACGCGCGCCCCTGCGACGGCTGCCGCGCGGAGGCCTGGAACAATCAGGACGAGCCCGAGATCGCCGACGACCGGCGCCAGATCATCGATCCCCACACGGCCTACCAGATCACCTCGATCATGGAAGGCGTTGTCCAGCGCGGTACGGCAACGAGCCTGAAAAAGCTCGACAAGCCGATCGCCGGCAAGACCGGAACGACCAACGAGGAAAAGGACGCCTGGTTCGTCGGCTTCTCGCCCGATCTGGTCGTCGGCGTGTTCATGGGCTTCGATACCCCCCGCCCGATGGGTAAGGGCATGACCGGCGGACAGTTGGCGGCCCCGGTTTTCGGCGACTTCATTTCGCTCGCGTTGAAGGATCAGCCGGCGACACCGTTCCGCGTGCCACCGGGCTTGAAGCTCGTGCGCACCAATCTCCGGACCGGCCTCAGGGCCAGCCCGTCCGACAAGCAGGCCATCATGGAGGCCTTCAAGCCCTACGAGGAGCCCGACGACGCCTACTCGGTCATCGGCCTCACCGACGGCTACGATCCGGCGACGAGCGGCGAGGCCTACGGCAGCACCAGCCCCAGCCCCGGCGCGGATGCCGCCTACCGCCCGCAACC
>JBGSQO010000342.1:0-1661 GCA_041738055.1 Filomicrobium sp. | reverse complement strand
TGGCCGAGGCCGTCGTCGAGGCGCGCGATGCCGGCCGCCGCTACATCAAGATCGCCAGCCAGGAGCTGACGGGCACGTCCTGACGGCGCCCGCTGAAAAACCCTGCATGGCAGAGCTTCCCGACAGCCCACACCCCGAGGCCATCGTCACGATCCGCAACCGCAAGGGGCTGCACGCGCGCGCCTCCGCCCGGTTCGTCAAGTGCGCGGAAGGCTTCAATGCCGTCGTCACGGTCGGCCGCGATGGCCAGACCGTCGGCGGCACGTCGATCATGGGGCTGATGCTGCTCGCCGCCGGCCCCGGCTCGACCCTGCACATCAAAGCGACCGGCCCTGAGGGCCCGGAGGCCATCGAGGCCCTCGTCGCCCTCATCAACGACGGCTTCGGCGAGGACGTGTGTGAGGAAATGTGAAGGGAGTGAGTAGTGAATGGTGAGTAGCAAAACCACTCCCCACTCCCCACTCCCTACTTTCGCCCATCACCTCGTCAGATAGATATCCGTCACCTTCAGCGCGATGCTGCGGAAGGACTGCTTCAGCTCGTCACCGTCGTCGGCCAGGTAGAAGTGCTCGTCGCTGGTGGCGCACTGTTCGAGTGTCTCGGCTGCTTCGCTGTCCGCCGCGATCTGGAAGCCGACCGCATAGACGGTGATGCCCTTGGCTCTCATGCCGGCGCACAGCTTGCGCGCCTGCTCGGCGGACGGGCCGTTCGGTGCTGAGCAGTCGCCCTTGCTGTCCTCGTTGCCGTTCGAGTTCTTGTCGCGCACGCCGCTCTCGCAATACTGCATGTTGTACTCGCCGTCGGTCATCAGGATGGCGATCTTGGCGAGCTTGGGCTTGCCGTCGGCGTTGGTCTGGCTGAGGAGATTGTAGCTGGCCGGGCGGCTGGCGGCCGGGAAAACCTCGCCCCACTCCGGTGACAGCGTATACCACGCCCAGGCGGTTCCCAGGTGGCCGGCCGTGGAGCCTGCCGCGGTGAAGCTGTCGATCGTCGACATCAGCAGCGCCTTGTCGTTGGTCAGCGGCACGATGGCGTTGGCCGGCTGGCAGGCGCCTGTGTCCGTGTAGACCTTTCCGAGCTTGTCGGCACCGGCCGGCTTGGCGTCGGTGAAGGCGTTGTCCCCGCTGCGTTCCGAGGCGCAGGCCGCCGCCAGCTTCAGGTTGCGCACTCCTCCGCTCGCCATCTTGATCGACTTCGTCGGCTGCCCGTTCCCGACGACCTCGTTGCCGAACGTGCCCACATTGACGGCTGCCGAGAACGGCGCGAGGGCGACCTTCGAGGTGTGGGCGCCCTGATTGTCCCACACGACGATGTCGATCAGATCCTTGGCCGCCGCCTTGAGATCGGTGAGCTTCTGGCCGGCCATGGACCCCGTGATGTCGAGCATCATCGAGATCTCGACCGTCTGGTCGGCGAAATTGCCGACGGCGAGCCGCGCCTTGGAGAACTCGGCCCCCGACGCCTTGAACAGCGGCAGCTTGTCGATGCCGATCAGTTTCAGCAGGACCGTGTCGAGATCGGCGGCACCATCGGCCGTCACGGCGGTGCCGGAGTCGACGATCTTAAAGGCGATGGTGTCGTTCACCTGGCCGGTGCGCTCCCGCACGTTCTCCCGGTAGAATTCGCGCGCTGCCGCCAGTGCCACGTCGGCATCGCCGGCC
>JBGSQO010000318.1:0-2040 GCA_041738055.1 Filomicrobium sp. | reverse complement strand
CTCCGATCGCAGCATTCGTGACGATGGCATTTTCAAAAGCTTCTTTTGTCAGGATATCCGACATACGGAGATTTTCCTTCACCATTTCAACGATACGTATACCCGACATTTGCGCCAGCATCTCGCGCGGCAGGATCGCCTCGGACCGGACGCGGTCCAGCAATTGCCGGTACTTCGTCGCCGGAAAGCGATGGCCGGGCGGCACCGGGATATCGGGCGTGTCGGGATAAAAGAAGCGGGCGCTGGTTGCGCTCACGCTCTCGACCGGTTCGCCCCCACCGTCCCCCAACGTCCCCATCATCAGCCGATCGGTCTCCCCGCGTGGCTCTCAGGATCAGAACCGCAGCATGCGGATCCAGCGCATGACGTCGATCAGGCTCATGGCGGCCGCCGCGCCATCGGTCACGGGGGCCGCCCGCAGGATCTGGCGGGCTTTCGGCAGGTCGTCCTTGCGCAGGTAGCCGCCGGCCTCCAGCACTGGAAGCGCGCGCCGGAAGCTCGCGTCGAACTCGACCGGCAGGGTGAAGGCATGCATCAGGATCGAGAACGACAGGATGAGAAGCCCCGCCAGAAGCTGCACCAGAACGACGATCGGCGATTTGAGGACCAGCACGGTGAGCGGCGCCGCCAGCATCAGCACCGAGCCGACAAGTTCGATCGTCCGGGCCTGCATGGCGAGCTTGGTCCGGGTCGCCAGCGGGCCGTAGCCGGTCGCGTCCTGCATGGCGTGCCCGACCTCGTGGGCGGCGATCACGACCGCCGACAAAGAGCGCCCGTTCATGTGCTGAGGCAGCAGGCGCACGGCCTTGGCCATGGGGTCGTAGTGGTCGCCGAGCGGCGTTTCCTCGACCGTGACGTGAGAGAGCTTCATGCCGTCGAGCAGATGGCGGGCCAGTTCGCCGCCAGTACCCGGCAGATCCGTCCGCTGGTGCGCATGGGCCGCGATCACGCTCCTCACCCACATCTGCGGCAGGAACGCCAGCGCCAGCACGGCGACGACGACGACAACCAGGATGACCATCGGTTGGTCCTTGTTCGATTGAAGCGCCCGGCGAACGATGAGGCCGGCCCCGGTTTACGCAACTTTACATCATCGACAACCCACTGAAACGGGTCGGCCTCACCTTCAGGTCATCGGATGGCGTCTCCCTCCATCCGCAGGACAGACAGAAGGACACCCTCCTATGAGCGAACCCTCCAACGCCCCCCAGAGCCAGCCTCGCCGCGGCCGCCCGCTGCTCACCCTCACGGCGGCCGTTCTCGCCGGCGGTCTCATCGGCGGCTTTGCCACCAAGGCGCTGAGCCACGGTCCATTCGGTCACGGCTTCGGCCACCCCGGTGGATTTGCCCACAAGATCGGCTTCTTCAAGGCCCCCAAGACGGTCGAAGATGCACAGGAGCGCGCCCAGCGGATGGCCCGTCACCTCGCCGTCGAGGTCGAAGCGAACCCCGAGCAGACCGATAAGCTGATCGTCATCGCCAAGGGGCTGGCAACCGACGTCTTCCCCATGCGCCAGTCCTTGCAGGAGGCGAGGGGGCGTGGTGTCGATCTCATCACCGCCGGTTCGATCGACCGCGGCGCCATCGAGGCCCTGCGCGCCGAGCAGATGGGCAAGGCCGAGGCCGTCACGAAGCGCATGACGGTCGCGCTGGCTGATGCCGCCGAGGTGCTGAGCCCCGATCAGAGGAAGAAGCTGGCCGAGCGCATCGAGGACTTCCGCGGCCGCTGGGGTGGCGGACCCGACCACAAGCCCTGGCGCGACTGAGGATCACCCCTCCGGTGAGGCTTGCGATTGCCTCACCAGTTGACCAAAGTCCTGGACGGTCGGCCTCCCCGCCGGCCGTCCAATTTGTCGACCGACCGCGAGACCATCGACCCGTGGCAAAGCGCCTACTCCTGATCGAGGACGACGAACGGTTGGCCGCCTTGGTGCGCGACTACCTGGAGGCCGCCGGCTTCCGCGTCGCCCATGCCGCAACGGGCTCGGCCGGCATCGAGCTGGCCGCCCGCGAACCGTTCGACGCCCTGATCCTCGACCT
>JBGSQO010000316.1:0-1711 GCA_041738055.1 Filomicrobium sp. | reverse complement strand
GACGGCGCCGACCGCGAGCAGGGCGACCGCTGCGGCCGCGGCGGCGGCGTGGTTGTCGCCGGACTTCGCGGATCGCTCGTTGCCGGAGTCCCAGGAATCATACGAGTTGGCGCCGACATTGAAACGCGCACGGCAACCGTTGGACGTCCAGATGCCCTGGTCGTCATAGCCCCAAGTCTGGCCCTGACGGCAGGCGCTCTTGCTGAGCTGCGACGTGAGAACGACTCCGCTGCGAGTATTCGCCGGACAGAATTTCTCGTGGCCGTCGACCGATTCGCAGGTCACGGTACTGGACTGCGCGACCGCGCCGCCGGAGGCGAACGCACTGCAGAGAACGAAGAACACACTGAGGACCGATGCGCGAAGCGCCATGGTTCACACTCCTTGTGGACGCGTTGCAAGCTTTCGGCAACGCTGCATACGCCGCGCGGGACGTCCGGTCCTGGCGCGACGCGCGCCAGGACCGGGACGACTCATGATCGACCGCCCGCCTTACGGCAGGACGATCGTCGAGACGGCGGTCGCGTTCGGGTTGGTGATGACGCCGAGCGTCTTCTCCGGCAGCCAGAAGTCGACCTTGTCGCCCTTCGAGAGCTTGTCGAAGGAGACGTCCTTGCCGTTCACGCGCAGGGTCTGGCCCGCCTGCGGCAGCAGCGTCATCGTCTGAACGGGCTCGATCGGCTTGCCCATCGTGTTCAGGAACGCCAGCTGGATGTAATCCTTCTTGACCTTGACGACGTTCGCCGTGAAACGCACGGCCTTCTTGCCCTGGTTCATGACGACTTCCTGGCAGGCGGCTGCCGCACGCGGATAAGCCGCGAGAAACTCGGGATCGTAGGTGATGTCGCCGCAGGTCGGGCCCATGGCCTTGGCGGCATCGGCGGCACCGGCAACGGGGGTGAGCAGGGTGACGGCACTGACCGCGATGGCGGTGGCAACAGTCGACAGAATGGTCTTCATCGCTGGGATCTCCTGAGGGCCTGATCGGCCACGGTTGTGTCTGGCTAGCGATCACGAATGGCCTGCGGACGGACTGCAGGTCCTCATGACCGCGACGGGGTTAAACGCGAAACGCGTCTACGTATGTTCCCCCAAACATTTGTGCGCTTTCAAGTTGTACAAGCGTTATTTTTTGGTGACAGGCATCGCGGGCGTCCGGCCGCCATCGGTCAGTCCGACACAGGGAAAACCCGACGGGGATGCGCGCGGCCGGCGGGCCCGCCCGGGCGCCGCCGTCCCTTAGAGTTCGCTTTCGAAGAGCTTGCCAATCGACTTGCGGAATCGCCGGACGACGTCGCGGGGATGGGCGAACTCCGCCGCCTCGTCGACATCGACCTCCTCGCTGAATCGCAGGTCATAGTGGAGGATCGAATCGGCGAGCCGGGCGGCGAGCGCCGGGTTCTCGAAGGCCAGGGCGGTTTCGCTGTTGAGCCGGGCACTGCGTGGATCGAGGTTGTAGGAGCCCACCAGGCCGATACGGCGGTCGATCACGGCGAACTTCGAATGCATCGTGCCGTAGCGCGGTTCCGAGTCGTCGGCCGTACGACCGACCCACTCCCAGACACGGATGCCCGCCCGCGGCCTGGCACAGCGCGCCACCTCGGGCTGCAGGTTGTAGCCCAGTAGCTCGCCATACATGCCGCGCCCGACCAGGCTGATCTCGGGCAGGTCGTTCGTCTCCGGGCTGTTGGTCACCAGCGTGATCGCGACG
>JBGSQO010000295.1:0-9647 GCA_041738055.1 Filomicrobium sp. | reverse complement strand
CCGAGAGCGTGCGCATCGCCATCGCCGGCCCGCTGACCGGCCCGAACGCCGCCTTCGGCGCCCAGCTCAAGAACGGCGGCGCCCAGGCCGTCGAAGACATCAACGCGAGCGGCGGCATTGCCGGCAAAAAGATCGAGGTCTCCTTCGAGGATGACGTCTCCGATCCCAAGCAGGGCGTATCCATCGCCAACAAGATGGCGGGCGAGGGCGTCAAGTTCGTCGTCGGCCACTTCAATTCGGGGGTCTCGATCCCGGCCTCCGACGTCTACCTCGAAAACGGCATCTTGCAGGTCACGCCGGCCTCCACCAACCCGAAGTTCACCGACCGCGGCATGTGGAACACCTTCCGCGTCTGCGGCCGTGACGACCAGCAGGGCACGGTCGCGGGCCAGTACATCGTGAAGAGCCTGCCCGGCAAGAAGGTCGCGATCGTCCACGACAAGACGGCCTACGGCAAGGGCTTCGCCGACGAGACCAAGAAGGCGCTCAACGCCGGCGGCGTTACCGAAGTGCTGTACGAAGGCGTCAACACCGGCGAGAAGGACTTCGCAGCACTCGTCTCCAAAGTGAAGCAGGCCGGCGCAGATATCCTGTTCTTCGGCGGCGTGCACACCGAAGCCGGCCTCATCGCCCGCCAGATGCGCGACGCTGGCGTGGGGGCCACGCTGATGTCGGGCGACGGCATCGCCACCGACGAGTTCGCCGCCATCGCAGGCCCTGCAGCCGAGGGCACGCTGATGACGTTCGCGCCTGATCCCCGCCGCCGGCCGGAGGCCAAGGACGTGCTGGCCACCTTCGCGAAGAAGGGCGTGACGCCGGAATCCTACACCCTCTACTCTTACGCCGTGGTGCAGGTCCTGAAGCAGGCCGCCGAAGCCATCAAGTCGACCGACCCCAAGAAGGTCGCCGATGAGATGCGCTCGGGTAAATCGTACAAGACGGTGATTGGCGACATCGGCTTCGACAAGAAGGGCGACGTCAACCGCCTCGATTACGTCCTCTACACCTGGAAAAAGGGCGCGGATGGCCGCGTCACCTACGTGCAGGAGTGAGTCGAGGCAAAACTGTGGACCACGTTGCGACTGAAGACATCGCAGCGTGGTTCCGCAGCAAATCTCCCCCCTATGCCCAAGGTCGATAGCGCGGGAGGGGGAGTGGCCTCAGCGACCCTGCGAGGCCGACAGGCACTCGACCATCAGCGACTTCTCGAGCCGGCTGAGATCCTCTGGGACTTCCTCGCCAGCGTCCATGTGCCGGCGGATGCAGTCCTTCACCAACGCGTAGGATTCACGCGGGTCCTCGATCTCTTCGATGCGCACATTGAGCTCGACGAGTTCCTGCTCGACCCGCTCCTGCGCGATTTCCCTTCCCATCCGTCCTCACCTCCTCAGTGCATGCCACGGCGACTCCTGAGGAGCGCACAGCCGGATTTTCAGCCCATCCAGATCTGCACTCTCGTGCCGTAACCAACTATGATGTTGCCGATCGAGCCGTTCTTCAAGTGCCTCTGCGTCGCACAACAAACAACCCGGTAGCGCCGATCTGGAATGCCAGTCGGTCGCGTCCTCGATCGGTAGGCGCAATGGCCCCTCGAATATGGCTGGTTTGAGACAGCGCCTGTGACGGGATGACCCGTTGAGGCGGTTGAGCCACTCTCGCGCCGAAGTTCGCAAGGGTCGCCGCCGTGGCTTGAGGACTGAAAGATCTCATCACCGATGTCGGCCTGAGCCCAGGCCATGCGAACCAACCGCCCGCCACTTGCCAGCGCTTCGGCTTTCCCCCAAGTGTGGTGTGATCCTTTCGGGAGCCCCCATGACCCAGCGCGTCCTGCTCATCGTCATCGCCGCCGCCGTCCTCCTGCTCAGCGCCAGCCAGATGATGCGCACCCACTGGGCCAGCGCCGAGTGCGCGAAAAGGGGCCTGATCTGGAACCCCGGCAAGGGCTGCGTGCCCGATCCGAGCAAGGTCGAGATCAGGCGCGACCTCGAACGGGTATGACCAAGGCACAACGCCGAATTGAACTGGCCTGCGGTGAGTGGTAAGCGCGGCGACCGCCCTCGCTTCGCGCAGCGAATCGACGCACACGCCACGCCGACCGCCCAAGGAGCCACCATGATCGAGCGCTACTCACGACCGGAGATGACGGCGATCTGGTCGCCCGAGGCCCGCTTCCGGATCTGGTTCGAGATCGAGGCGCATGCCGCCAGCGCCATGGCCGAGATCGGCATGATTCCGGCCGAATCGGCCCAGGTCATCTGGGACAAGGGCGCGGCGGCCACCTTCAATGTCGACCGCATCGCCGAGATCGAAGCCGTCACCAAGCATGACGTCATCGCCTTCCTGACGCATCTCGCCGAGTTCGTCGGACCGGAGGCCCGCTTCGTCCACCAGGGCATGACCTCCTCCGACGTGCTCGACACCTGCCTTTCGGTGCAACTCGTGCGCGCCGCCGACATTCTGCTCGCCGACCTCGACCGGCTGCTGGCCGCCCTCAAGGCTCGCGCCAACGAATACAAGATGACCCCGACCATCGGGCGCAGTCACGGAATCCACGCCGAGCCGACGACGTTCGGGGTGAAACTTGCCTACGCCTATGCCGAATTCGCCCGCGCCCGCGACCGCGTGGTGGCCGCCCGCGCCGAGGTCGCCACATGCGCCATCTCGGGCGCGGTCGGCACGTTCGCCAATATCGACCCGCGCGTGGAGACCTATATCGCCGGCAAGCTCGGTCTGACGGTCGAGCCCGTCTCAACCCAGGTCATCCCCCGCGATCGGCATGCCATGTACTTCGCCACCCTCGCCGTCGTCGCCTCGTCGGTGGAGCGGCTGGCAACCGAAATCCGGCACCTGCAGCGCACGGAGGTGCTGGAAGCAGAGGAGTATTTCTCGCCGGGCCAGAAGGGCTCGTCCGCCATGCCGCACAAGCGCAATCCGGTGCTGACCGAGAACCTGACGGGTCTCGCCCGCATGGTGCGCGCCTACGCCCTGCCGGCCATGGAGAACGTGGCGCTCTGGCACGAGCGCGATATCTCGCACTCCTCCGTCGAGCGCATGATCGGGCCTGATGCGACGGTGACGCTCGATTTCGCGCTGAACCGGCTCGCAGGCGTCATCGAGAAGCTCGTCGTCTATCCTGAGACCATGCAGCGCAACCTCGACAAGCTGTCGGGCCTCCACAATTCCCAGCGCGTGCTGCTGGCGTTGACCCAGAAGGGCGTCTCGCGCGAGGACGCCTATCGGCTGGTGCAGAAGAACGCGATGAAGACCTGGGAGCATGGCGCCGACTTCAAGGCCGAACTGATCGGCGATCCCGAGGTCGCAGCGCATCTGAGCGCTGCCGAAATCTCGGACATGTTCGACCTGGGCTATCACCTGAAGCACGTCGAGACGATCTTCGCGCGCGTGTTCGGAGCGGCGTGACGCTGTGTCCAAGTGAGACGAAGGGGCTTTGCCCCCTCGACCCCCACCAAGGCCTTAGGCCTTGGAACCAACACCGGGAGTCTAGGGCAGGCCCGTTACCCCGGAGGGAGTAAACGGGGTGATCCCCCGCGCGGGGTCCGGGGGCGCGCAGCCCTCGCCTTCACTGAACACCCCCGAAATCGGCTCATCCCAGCGCGTCAAGGCTCCCGTCACCCCCGACCCTGGCCCATGACCGCGTGGTCTACTTGCGGGGGGCTGTGATCAGCTTGTCGTGCTCGTCGATCAGCGGGACGCCGAAGTCGAGGAGTACCTGATCGATGTCGCCCTGGCGCTTGGCGATGATGGCATTCAGCTCCCGTTTCCACTGGTCGTCGGACTGCCGCACGCCCATCGTGATCCGGTACGCCATGCGCGGATTGTTGCCTTCCTTCAGAAGCGGCATGACCTCGAACCCGCCTATGGCTTTGGCGAAATAACCGGCGTTGGGGCCCCAAAGAATGCCCCCTGCGATCTCGCCCGACTTGATGTCGGCCAGCATCTCTTCCGTCGGCGAGTCGTAGCGGCGGTCGACGAACAGCGCGTATGGCTTGGCGTTGACCATCAGCCCGACCCTGTTCATCACAGTTGCCGGGGGGGTGCCCGCCACGATGCCGATGCGCTTACCCTGCAGCCTCGGGTCGGCGAGCGTGTCGATTCCCGACAGCTCCGAGCCCTTCGGCACCACGAGCACGTAGGACGAGCGGTAGTAGTGGTTCGAATTCAGAACCATCTCGTCGCCCTGCGCATAGCCCATGACGATATCGCAGGCCTTGGCGAACAGCGTGCGCCGGATGAACCCGGTCGCCTGCGGAAACCACGTATACTCGACCGGGATATTGCCGAGTTCCTGCGCAACGATCTCGGCGAGCTTATTCTCGAAACCGGGCTTAGCCTCGTCGCGGTTGGAGAACGGCAGGTTGGCCGGGTCGGCACACACGCGCAGCACCCGGCGGTTGACGAGGTCTGCCCTGTCACCTTCGGCAGCCTCGGTGGCAGAGCCACCGAGGCCAACAAGGGCAACGACCAGCGCCAGCGCAAACCCGATCATCGAGCGGTCAGCTGCCAAGGCACGTATTCTCCGCCTTACCAACCTCGTCGGGCTTCTCAGCCTTGTCCTTGGGGCGACCGCGCTCCAGGACGCCATCGGAACGCGCTTTCAGATAGTTGTAGATCGCGTCGAGATAGCACATCACGTTCTTGTTGTCGCCGAGCGCGGGCATGACGCTTTCACCGCCGCCTGGCAGATGCACGACCCGACCCGACGCGACGACCCCCACGAAATCCTCGTAGCTCAAGGTCTTCAGCGAATCGGCGAGGGCCGGCGCATAGGTCGAGCCGACGCCCTCGGGGCCGTGGCAGACATGGCATTCAGCGTGATAACGCTGGAACCCGCGATAGGTTTGGAAGTCCAACTTGCCCTTCGCATCGATGTGGTAGGTCGGGTCGCCCGACGGCAGGACCCACTTGCCATCCTCGAATTTCGCACCTTCAGCCGCGACCTTGGTTCCGTCAGGCAGTGAGACAGGACCGGCGGATTTCTCCGCAGCGACGGCGGCTCCAGCCAAGCCCAATGCGGCGGCGAGCATCAAGCCGGCGGCGACAGGTCTCTTGCTGTTCGTCTTCACGCGTTTCCCCTTCGGTTGTCGTCGTCATCCGACAACGTTTGTCACTGTGAGATAGTGAATGTGGTACGGAGCGATCTCAAGACCGGGCCGCTTAAATTTTGGACAGGTTTGGTGCAGATCACCCCAAGACCGGGACGTCTGCGAACCGAAGCGCCCGCAAAAAGGCCGGCGCGAGTGAACTCGCGCCGGCCCTCGTCAGTCACGTGCCGATCAGGGCAGCGAGAAGACCGTCATCGTGCCGCCCAGAGCCGTGTAGCTCTTGAGGCCCGCGTAGCCACCGACTGCACCCAGACCGTCGGTCGGGTTAGTCAGACCAGCAGCGAGACCGATGCCGGCCCAGCCGCCGATGCCCGACAGGATAGCGACGTACTGCTTGCCCTTGTGGCTGTAGGTCATCACGTTACCGATGATGCCCGACGGCGTGCGGAACTTGTACAGCTCCTTGCCATCCTTCTCGTCGACGGCCTTCAGGTAGCCCTCGAGGGTACCGTAGAAGACGACGCCGCCAGCCGTGGCGAGAGCGCCCGACCAGACCGAGAACGGCTCAGGCTTCGACCAGACGATCTTGCCCTTGCCAGCATCCCAGGCGATGAAGTTACCCATGCCGCCGTGGCTGTTCGGAGCCGGGTACATGGAGAGCGTGGCGCCGACATAAGGCTGACCGGCGGTGTAGCTCACACGGAACGGCTCGTAGTCCATGCAGACGTGGTTCGTCGGCACGTAGAACAGGCCGGTGCGCGGCGAGAAGGCAGCAGGCTGCTGGTCCTTCGAGCCGAGAGCGGCGGGGCAGATGCCCTTGGAGTTGACGTCTTCACCCTGCTTGGCCGTCGAATACTTGTCGACGACGTAGGGACGGCCGTAGTTCGGCTTGGACTTGTCGAACTCGACGCCCGTGGTCCAGTTCACGACCGGGTCGAACTTGTCGGCAACCAGCAGTTCGCCGGTGGCGCGGTCGAGGGTGTAGCCCAGACCGTTACGGTCGAAGTGGACGAGAACCTTGCGCTTCTGGCCCTTCACGTCGATGTCCGCGAGGATCATCTCGTTGATGCCGTCGAAGTCCCACTCGTCGAACGGGGTCATCTGATAGACCCACTTCGCCATGCCGGTATCGGCATCGCGAGCCCAGATCGTCATCGACCACTTGTTGTCGCCCGGGCGCTGCGCCGGGTTCCAGGTCGAGGGGTTGCCCGAGCCGTAGTACACGAGGTTCAGAGCCGGGTCATAAGAGTACCAGCCCCAGGTCGTGCCGCCGCCGATCTTCCACTGATCGCCCTGCCAGGTCTTCAGCGAGCTGTCCTTGCCGACGGGCTTGCCGAGCGACATGGTCTTCTCCCCGTCCATCAGCATGTGGTCGTCCGGACCCGAAGAATGGCCACGCCACAGGCGCTTGCCGGTCTTCATGTCATAGGCGGTCACGTGGCCGAGGACGCCGAACTCGCCGCCCGAGATGCCGACGATGATCTTGTCGTTGACGGGGATGACCGTCGCGGTGTTGGTCTCGCCGCGCTTGGGATCGCCGTTGACGGCCTTCCACACTTCCTTGCCGGTCTTCGCGTCGAGCGCGACGACGGTCGTGTCGGCCTGATGCAGGAAGACCATGCCGTCAGCATAGGCGAGACCGCGGTTGACGGTATCGCAGCACATGACGGGGATGACCGACGGGTCCTGCTTGGGCTCGTACTTCCAGATGATCTTGCCCGGCTCGTTGAGGTCGAGCGCGAACACGTTGTTCGGGAACGGCGTGTGCACCCACATGGTGTCGCCGACGACAAGGGGCGAGCCCTCGTGGCCACGCAGAACGCCGGTCGAGAACGTCCAGGCGACCTTGAGGTCCTTGACGTTGTCACGGTTGATCTGGTCGAGCTTCGAATAGCGCTGATTGAAGTAGTCGCCGGTCTGCAGGACCCAGTTGTTCGGGTCATTCACCAGCTTCGACACGCCTTCGTTCGCCAGGACTGGCGAAGCGAAAATCGTGACGAGCAATGCACCGGTAAGTGCACTTTTGCGCATCGCGCTTCCTCCTTGTGAGATCTTGCCACGCTTGCAAGGGCAGCAGCGTCAGCGTGTCACAGCCTGAGGGGAGGCGCCGGATCAATGCCGGTCTTCTTCTTCCTCGGCTTCCGATTAGGGTCTGGGAAGTTTTCCCGCCCCTGAAGTCGTCTGCTACCTAAGGCGAAGTTATGCACTTTCTGTCGCGTGACGCAAGGCCACATGTGAGGTTTGACGGCGACTTTCTCACGGGGTCAATTCCCTCGACCCAATACATTGCAATATCGCAATATTCGCGGGACTTGCCGGCGCGACGGAGGACGCTGCCACACCCATTGCAGCGTTACCGCAAGCGGTCCGAAGCGACCAGCAGCACGGCCCCCGGCGCTCCAGTCGGGGTAGCCCCGCACGGCCGTGCGGCGGGTACCGAAGCCACCTGAAATCGCCCTGAAAACGTGCTGATTTATCGCAGGAATGGTTCCATCACGTCAGGAGCGCCGACGACCCCGCTGAGCCGAATTGGTCGGCTGGGCATCGCGATCGTCCGCGCTCAGAAGCAGCGCAGCTCGGCTTCGACCTGCGCGCGCTTCAGCTGGTTCACCTTTTCGATCAGCGGCGCGTAGGACAGGAACATCGAGGTGTTCTCTCCTCCGCGCTGGCGGATCGACATGACGGTCTCTGCCTCCTCGTAGGCCTCATAGGGCAGCAGATCGGCGATCCGGTCGATCGAGCACGAGCACTTGTCGAGGATGTCCCGCGTCTGGCCGTTCACCTGCATGCAGGCAAAGACGTAGTCGGCCCGCGCTGCCGTCGGGTAGTCGTTCGCGGGCAACTCCAAGGCCGCAGCCGGCAGCGCGAACGCACTCGTGCCGATCGCTGCGAACAGCCGGCCAGCCCACCGCATCCTCGACCTCATTTCGCAGCCCCGAAGCCCGTCAGCACGATCCGCTCCTCCAGACGGGGGGCGGCGGCCTGCGAACTGACGAACTCGCTCGACATCTCGACGAGATAGCCAGGAACGGCATCCGACACGACGATGTCGAACCGCGCGTTTTCGTAGCCGTTCATCTTGTCGCGCTTGTCGTCGAGGGCATAGGGCACGACCGTGATGCGCTGCGCCTCGACCGTCTTGCCTTCGAACGTCGCCGTCGTCGCCTCGATCTTGGCGGTCGACCGCAATGCGATGCGGAACCGGTTCTTGAGATAGGCCTTGCCGCCACCGCCGAGCATCGAGAAGTTGGCCACCGCCCGGTCGAGGAAGAAGACGAGAACCGGATTGCCCGTCAGCCCGTCGATCTCGCGCTTTTCGCGCGCCCGATCGCCTGTGAACACCTGAATATCGACGTTGCGGTGGCCGTCGGGCGTGACCTCGCGGATATCGACCAGGATGTCGTCGCTGAACGGCAGGCCGAGCAGCTTGGGTTCCGACACCGTGCGCTGCAGCTTGTAGGTGAGCCGCTGGCCCTTCTCGACCTTCGCCAGATGCGGGGTCTCGAACAGACGGTCGACTGGACCTGCCGCAGCCTCCGCCGCCAATGCCGCAGTGCTGGACATGAGAAGCGCCGCAAGAACCCCGCCTAGGACTGCTGTCACTCGTGCCATGATCGTGTGTCTCCCTTGGTTCTGGTCCCACGGTCGCGATTTGCCGTGGCTTGGTGCGTCGGGCCGTCTTCCCGGATGCTGCCGCTACGGTTCCCGCAGAGCGCCCGATCGGTCAAGGCCTTGCCGGATTAATTCGTTTCCATGTCGGCGGCTTCTCCCCCGAGACGGGCGCTCCTCAGTCGGCGACGAACAACCCGAAGGCGCGTGGCCCCTCCGGCACCTCGACCCGCCCCGTGACCTCGAGCGTGCCGGTATCGATGCGCTCGAGCGTGTTGTCCTCCCAGCAGGCGACATAGACGAAACGGCCGTCGCGGCTGGTCGCTATACCCTCGGGGTAGGCACCGACGGGCAAGGTGCGAACGACCTTCGAGGTCGCCAGATCGATGACGCTGACCGTTCCGACATATTGGTCGGTCACGAAGGCCCGGCCGCCGGCCAAGGCGACCGCGTAGGGTCGAACGCCAACGGGGACGCTGGCAACCATGCGGCCTTGGGCGAGATCTACCACGCTGACATCGTTGCTCTTGACGTTGGCGGTATAGGCGCGGGCTCCCGTCGCATCGATCGTGACGCCGAACGGCCGCTCGCCGACCGGGATCGTGCGGACGACTTGCAGGCTGGTCGCATCGATCAGCGACAACTGATGGCTATCGCGGTCGGCGGTCAGGATCGATGTGCCATCGGGCGTGACGGCCACGCCCGATGGCGACTGGCCGACCGCGATCTTGGCGGCAACCGCAAGCGTGCCAGGATCGATGACGAACAGCGCGTGCTCGTACCAGTCGACCACCAGGATGCGCCCATCCCGCGGATGCACCGCTATCCCCAGCGGCCCGCTGCCGACGGCGAGTTTCCTGACGATGGTTCGCGTCGCGGCATCGATCACGAAAACGGCTTTGGCCTCCGGCGCCGTCACGTAGACGCGCGAGCGATCCGGAGACAGCGCGACGCCCGCCGGCCGCCCCTCGACCG
>JBGSQO010000236.1:0-3206 GCA_041738055.1 Filomicrobium sp. | reverse complement strand
CGGTCGATCTCGGCATCTCGGTTCCGCGCATGTCGGCGCATATCGATACCGCCGGTGGTCGCGATTTCCAGCAGGTGATGCCGGCAGCCCTCGAACTGCTGCGCAGCCTGGAGCGCCCGAATAAAACCAAGGCCGTCGCCGCCGGCGATGTCGCCAAGCTGGCAGACGAGGCCGACGATCTCGTGCGCTCCGTGCATCAGGCCGAGCGCAATCTGCCGGACGAACGCTCAGAGGTGCAGGGCGTCGCCACCGCGCCGCTGCGTCCCCCCTTCGAAAGCGTCAAGGACAGCTACCGCAAGCTGTTCGAGACCGCCACGGTGCGCGAGGCCAACCGCTCGCTCGTGGAATGGTACGTCGGCCAGCTCGTCACCGCCGACAATCAGAGCCGCTGGTACAAGGTCGCGCAAGCTGCCTGCTGCCCGTGGTACTTCGTCGGCATCATCCACGGCATGGAAGCCTCGTTCAACTTCCGCTCGCACCTGCACAACGGCGACTCGCTGAAGGCGCGCACGTGGCAGGTACCAGCCAACCGTCCCAAGGTGTGGAACCCGCCCAACGACTGGGAGACGAGCGCCGTCGACGCGCTCTCCTACGACGGTTTCGTCGACGCCTCGGATTGGACGCTGGAGCGCCTTCTTTACCGTTGGGAGGGCTACAACGGCTGGCGCAGCCGCCGCAATGGCATCAACACGCCCTACCTCTGGAGCTTCTCCAACCACTACGCCAAGGGCAAGTTCGTCGCCGACAACGTGTGGGACCCCAATGCGGTCTCCAAGCAGTGCGGCGCGGCGGTGATGTTGCGCGTGCTCGCCGATCGGCAGCTGATCCGCTTCGCGACGGCGTAAGCGCGGGCTGCGAAGTGAAGACGGGGGCTGCGCGCCCCCGAACCCCGCGCGGGGGATCACCCCGTTTGCCTCTTCTGGGTGACGGACGTGCCCCACACACCGGGTGATGGTTCCAAGGCCTAAGGCCTTGGGTAGGGGGTCGAGGGGGCAAGGCCCCCTGTCTTCACTTGGGCCGAGATGGCTCCGGCCGCAATCTTAGCGCGTATGGGTCTAGACCCTTGGCCCGTTACGGGGAGATCCTGGCGGGGCCGGGGGGACGTCGCGCGTGGCTTCGGTTCAGCTGCCGAGGGGGAGCAGTCCGACGGCGATTTGGGCGTCGCGGATACGGTCGCAGTCGGATGGTTCGAAGCCGGCCACCTTGCCGCCCGCCAGTTCCAGGCACGCCGTCTCGAAACCGTCGGAGGCATCCTTCAAGGTCGTGCTCGGGTTCATGTGCACGACCATCGCGCGGTAGGCCACGCGGCCGAGCTTGTCGCGGCCGATACCCTTGACGATGACGCCGCGATGGCGACCGCCTTCCGAGACGAGCCACGCCATCTTGTTGAAGATGCCGCTGTTGAAGTGCACGCAGCCGTTGAAATAGTCGTTGGTCGTCTCGCAGATCGGGTCTTCGCGCGAGACGTACTCTTCGTAGTGGTCGGGCTGGCCGCGATTGGCGGACGAGTAGGGCTTCGCCCGGTCGAACAGAGCGTTGCCGTCGGCGTCGGACATCATCGGGTCGGCCATGCTGCGGACCGCTGAGGTCAGCTTGTAGCCCAGCATCCGCTCGCCCATCACCCAGTTGGCGTCGCCGGCTGATACGTCGAACTCCACCAGCGTGCCGAAGATGTCGGCGAGGCTTTCGTTCACGGCACCCGATTCGTTGGCGTAGGTCAGGTCGGCCTCGGCGGAGATGACGCCGTGGGTCATTTCGTGGCCGACGATGTCGATGGCGCCGGCTGCTGCGGTTCCGTAGACCATGGCGCCACGTTCCGGGCAGCCGAAGGTCGCCGCGCTGCACCAATGCGCATACTTCGTGCCGCCGTAGCGGACGTAGGCCGGCACCACCTCGTCCTGCTCCTCGAGGACCCCCGTCCGCTTGAACAGGCGGCCGAAGAAGTCGAGCACGTGGCCGGCGTTGGCATAGGCATCGGTGGCATCGGCCGGTACGGTCTCGGCCTTCTCGCCGGTCACGTCGTCGAGCACCTTGACGCCGGGGAACTCCGAGCGGTCGCCGAGGTCGTAGACGCGGCGCGGGGCCATCGCCCGCTTGTCGGCGTAGAAGAACAGGACTTCGGCGGTGACGGCATCGACGAAGATGCGGAACTCGTCGATGGTCGCGAGCCAGGCGAGCCGGGTGGGGCCAGGGTCGGCACTGCGGCTGCGCTGGAGGGCGGGATCGTAGACGACGAGGCTCGCCTCGGCGGGCAGCTTGTCGAGATTGGCGCGCAGGCGATCGTAGCCGCCCTTGTCGCGCTTGCTATTCAGGATTTCGCGCAGCTTCTCGCGAGCCGCGATAATGGCGCGGTCCTTTTCGACCTTGGGGGTCGTCGTTTCAACGTCGACGGTGGAGAAGGTGGTCGACAACTGCGTGACGGCCAGCGACGGCGAGACCATGACGCGGCCGGACGATCCGAACACCGGGATGCCGTCGAGGCGCTGCTCGACATGGACGACGCTCTGGCCGGGGAAGTCGGGGTCCTTGCGGACGCGGAAGGCCGAGACTTCCGTGCGGCCGTTCTTGGCGGAGAAGGCGGCGGAAAGCTCGCCGGTCTTGAAGAAGATCTCGGCGGCCTTCATGAAATCGGCTTCGGACGGCTTGCCCGAAGGCCCGCGCGAGGCGCCCAGCGTCACGTCTGGGTCGACTGTCGGGCGCAGGCCGCGCACGCTTTTGGGCATGCCGCTCGACTGGTCGATGCGCACGCGCAACGACGGGTTCGTGCGGCGCGCATCTTCGACGATGCGTTTGACGGCCTTGGTGTCGGTGTCGGCAGCCAGCGCTATGGTAGCCGGCGTGGCGAAGGCGAAGGCGCAGACGAGGCCCGCCAGGGCCAGCCTGCTCAGCAGTCGATGTCCCATCGTACGATCTCCCAGTCGGGGTGCCGCGCCCGGACGGTGTCCGGAACCCGGTCGGTGCTCAGACAGACCAGACACGTCTATGCGCTCTCGATGGCCGCCGTATGACCCGCAACCAGTCCGTTCCGACACCGTCCGCCCCAAGATCAGCGGCAGGCGACGTCGTCAGACAGCGGCAGTACGGCGGCGGCGACGATAGCGGTGGCCTGCCAGATGCCGAGCAGGTCGGACAAGCCGCTGTTGCGGAGCGCCGTATCGAACGTCTCCGTGCGGTCGGTCCAGGCGGCGCGCAGCATGTCGAGGTCG
>JBGSQO010000210.1:0-2265 GCA_041738055.1 Filomicrobium sp. | reverse complement strand
CGAGGGCGCCGCCCACCGAAGCGGTTGCGGCGGCCTGCGGTGCCACGATCCCTTCAGCGATACCGGTCCCCATCTCGGCCCTGCGCTTGCCGAATTGGGCCTCGACGCCATAGCTGACGAACGAGGCGACGGTCGCGCCGGCGCCGGGAATGATGCCGACGATGTTGCCGAGGATCGAGGATCGCAGGAACATGCCCCTGATCGCCCAGATCTCCGACAGCGACGGCAGTTCCGTCCGCATGTCGGACACCTTCTCGATCGGCTGGCCGGAGAACCCGGTCTCGAGCCGCGAGAGCACCTCGCCGACACCGTAAGCGCCGACCATGACGACCAGGAACTCGATGCCGTCGGCCAGCAGCGGCAGGCCCAGCGTGAACCGGTAGCTGCCATAGATGGCGTCCGTACCGACCGAGGCCACGATGAGACCGAGCGCCAGCGAGATGAATGCGTTGCCCAGCCCGCCCTTGCCCAGGGCAATGACGCTGGCCAGCCCGAACGCGACGACGGCGAAGTATTCCGGTGTCGAGAAGCGCAGCGCGAAGTCGGCAATCGGCTTGGTCAGCGCCACCATGATGACCCACGACAGCACACCGCCGCCGAGGGCTGCGACCAGCGTCCAGCCGAGCGCCTTGGCCGGCTTGCCGTTTCGAGCCATCGCGTAGCCGTCCCACAGCAGCGGCACGTGAATCGGCTCGCCGGGGATGCGGAACAGGATCGAGGTGAAGGCGCCGCCGTAGGTGCCGGAGACGTACATTGACGTGAGCAACACGATCGAGGGCGTGATCCCCATCTTGTAGGTGAACGGCAGCACGAGGATCACGCCCATGACGAGCGTCAATCCCGGCAGCACGCCGACCACGAGCCCGACCAGGATGCCGACGACGATCATCAGCAGGTTGATCGGTTCCAAACAATTCAAGAAGCCCTGACCGAGCTGGGCGAGTACATCCATCGTGCGGGTCTTTTCGGTTGGCCGCCGTCAGATCAGCGACATGAGGTCGACGACGCCTTGCGTCAGACCGTCGAAGGGGGGCGTGCCACGCGGCAGCGACACGTACACGAGCTTCAGGAAGATGAACGCGAAGACGAGCGTGCCGATGAGCGCCGACGACCAGATCACCACGTGATCGCGATAGCGGCCGAGGTACATGAAGGCGACGAGGTAGAGGAACGTCGACAAGAGGAAGCCGAGCGTCGTGATCGCGACAGCGAACCCGAGCGTCAGCGCGAATCCGCCGACCAGCAGCACGGGAAAGTGCGGCTCAGCCACACTCTCCTCCTCGACATGCCCCTCCTCGCCGAGGGCCGTGCCGATGCCCTGGACATGATCGACGGGACCCGACGCCAGCAGGTTTCGGGCAATCTCGACGAGGGCGGCGACCGCCATCATGAGGATCGCCATCCGCGGCCAGAATGTCGGGCCGATCTGGCCGGGCTGGGCGGCATAGGTGATGGAGTGGGTCAGTCCCCACAACACCCCGGCGCCGACCAGCACCAGCACGTACGGCAGACACGCGCGGAGCTTTGCGACCCGGTTCACTTGCCCGCCCCTGCGAGCGCCTGCATGTCCTTGAGCTGCGCCTCGAGGTAGGCCCCGGCCTTGTCAGCAGCGATGAAGCTGTTGGGGTCCGCATACTGGTCGGCGAGGAACGTCTTGAAGTCGTCGGTGGCGGCAACCTTGGCCAAGGTGTCCGACAGTGTCTTGACGTGAGCGGCCGGCGTGCCGGCACGCACGACGAGGGCACGGAACTGGGGAAGCGCGACGTTATAGCCGAGTTCCGTAGAGGTCGGCGTATCCGGGAAGGCGGGATGCCGCGCGGTGCCGAAGATCATCAGCGGGCGCATCTGCTTGTTGCGGATGAACTGGCCGACGTCACCGGCCTGCTCATAGAGCGCGTCGGCATGACCCCCGAGGATCGAGACGTAGCGTTCGGCCGGCTTGCCGAACGGCACCTGGATGATCTTGGCGCCCTTGGCATCGAGGCTCTTCAACGAGAAGTCGTCGACCGAACCGAACCCGAGCGTCGCGACCTTCAGCGTCCCCGGCTTCTCCTTGGCCTCTTTTTCGAAGTCGGCCCAGGTTTTGAACCGGCTATCGGCCGATACGAAAATGAACGACGGCCCCTGAATCATGACGGCCACGGGCGTGATGTCGGCCAGCGTCCAGCGCGGGGTCGGGCCGGCGAGCAGCGCGTGGCTGTCGGCGATATAGACGGCCGCAGAGTGCCCATCCGCGGGGGCCGCGATCAGCTTGGCCATGCCCGT
>JBGSQO010000199.1:0-1761 GCA_041738055.1 Filomicrobium sp. | reverse complement strand
GATCTCGGTCTGCTGCTGGATGCGGTGCGGTTCGCCCCGGACTTCGTGGTCGGCCATTCGGCGGGTGCTGCGATCCTGATCCGGCAGGCCCTCGACGGCGCGATCGCGCCTCAGGCGATCGTCTCGCTGAATGGCGCGCTGCTGCCCTTCGACGGCATGGGCGGCGTGCTGTTTCCCGCCCTCGCCAAGTTGCTGTTCGTCAATCCGCTGATGCCACGGCTCGTCGCCTGGAGGGCGCAGGACCTGAAGGCCGTCGAGCGGCTGATCGCGGGGACCGGCTCGCGGATCGATCGCGCCGGACTCGAGCAGTACCGCCGGCTGTTCTCGTCGGAGCGGCATGCGGGCGCCGCGCTCGCCATGATGGCCAACTGGAACCTCGACCTTTTGAAGCGCGATCTGCCGCGCCTGACGGTGCCGCTGGAAATGGTGGCTGCGGCCGAGGACAAGGCGATCCCGCCCGCCGTCGCCTTCGAGGTGAAGACGATGGTGCCGCGCGCCCACGTCAGTTACGTGCGCGGCCTTGGTCATCTCGCTCACGAGGAGGACCCGGAGCGCATCGCGCGGCTGATCGGGGAACGGGTGGATGCGTTGGTGCCGGACGGGCGCGACGGTGGGTGATGACGCACCCACCGGCCGGCCTGGAGGCTGGTCAGACCGTCTGCGGGTTGGTCTTACGCCGGGAGGAACAGGTCGCTCGTATAATACCGCTCGGCCGACGACGGCGCGAAGGTGACGACGGTCTTCCCCGCCATCTCGGGACGTGCGGCAACCGTCAGCGCGGCCGCAAGGTTCGCCCCTGTCGAGATGCCGCCGGGGATGCCTTCCAGGCGGGCCAGCATGCGCGAGGTCTCGAAGGCCATGTCGTTGGGCACGGTGACGACTTCGTCGATGAGGCCGCGGTCCAGGATCGAAGGCACGAAGCCGGCGCCGATGCCCTGGATCTTGTGGGGGCCCTTTTCGCCCTTGGACAGCATGGGGCTGTCGGTCGGTTCGACGGCGACGATATGCAGGGCAGGGTTGCGCGCTTTTAGGACGCGACCGCAGCCCGTCAACGTGCCGCCGGTGCCGACGCCGACGACGAGGCAGTCGACTTTGCCGGCCGTATCGGTCCAGATCTCCTCGGCCGTCGTCTTCTCGTGCACGAGGGGGTTGGCCGGGTTGTCGAACTGGGCGGGGATGACGGCATCCGGCGTGCCGGCGGCGATCTCGTTCGCGCGGGCAATCGCTGCTCCCATGCCGCCGGACGCGGGCGTGAGTTCGAGCGCGGCGCCGAGGTGGGCGAGGATCTTGCGCCGCTCGACCGACATAGACTCCGGCATGACCAGGATCAGCCGGTAGCCACGGGCGGCCGCCACGAAGGCGAGCCCGATGCCGGTGTTGCCGGAGGTCGGCTCGACCAAGACCGAGCGGCCCGGCGTGATGCGGCCCTGCGCTTCCAGCACGTCGATCATGGAGACGCCGATGCGGTCCTTGACGGAGGACAGCGGATTGAAGAACTCGAGCTTCATCAGGATGTTGCCGGCCGACCCGGCAGCCGCCATCACGCGGGCGAGGCGGACGAGCGGCGTGTGCCCGATGGTTTCGGTGATGTCGCCATAGACGCGGCCCCGGCCCCAGCCCGTGGTGGCCGCTAGCGTCTTGATGTCGGGGGTGGTGTCCATGCGGCGCGCCTCTCGATTGCCGGGCCAAGTTCCGGGCACCTTAGCGCAACGACGCGCTCCGGCGAAAGCGGGGCCGTGGTCACTTGCGGCGGGACGGCTG
>JBGSQO010000192.1:0-2074 GCA_041738055.1 Filomicrobium sp. | reverse complement strand
GACGCCGGGGCTGCGGGGCCTCACCCGCAGCGCGCCCTACATGCACGACGGCTCGATTGCGACGCTGGAAGCTGTCGTGGCCCACTACGGCGACGGGATCATCGTGCGGCCGGGGTTATCGTCGAGCCTGCCCCGGCCGCTCGCACTCGACAGGTCAGAGCGCACAAGCCTCATCGCGTTCCTGCAGGCGATCGACGACACGGAGCCATAATGCCGCGCGACCACTCGGAACGTTGCCTTCCGCTCACATAGTACCAAAGTACGATGCGCGTTCTCGGAGCCCTTTCGCAATCGCACTAAGGGGCTGTCTCAACGAGAGAATTTAAAGCGTTCCACACCCCCGGGGGCATGTGGCATCCCCGGTCTTTTCCTTGACGACGATCAAATCATGCGAATCACGTCTTGCACATGACGAATATTTGAGGACTAATGGGAGTACGGAACACCGGCGAGACCTGAGATATAATGCTGGTTCGCCAACGAGTTGTCGGGTGGTCCTGAACGTTGTCGCCGTCCCCGCTGGTGGCAGCTGTCAGTATCGTCCGCAGCCTGGTCCACAAAGACCGGGAAAGCGCCTCTGGTCGTGCCCTCGGCCAGAGGCGTTTCTCATTTTGTCGGCGTTGCCGCCGCCTGACGCGACGCGGCACCTGTCGCGGCGTCTGCGCAGAGTTCGAGATCAGCCGGCGCGCGCCGCCACTCGAACGTCTCCGACAGCGACTTCACACCGAGATAACCTAGCACCTGCAGCGTTCCGTCGGCGCGCAGCGTGAGTTCGACGTCGAATTTCTCGCCGACTTCGGGGTCCAGGATCCAGCCGTTGTCCCAGACGCCTGTCGCGACCTGGCGCAAATCGCCGATGACCTGCAAGCCGCAGGCCTGCCGTCCAGCGTCCTCGCGCACCCAGACGACGGTTCCGCACAGCCCCGCGCCACATGACGCAATGAGGACCGCGCCGCGCTGGTCGTGATCGAGCCAAATGCCTTCGGGGCGATCGGCGGCAACCGCTGGGGCGGCCGTCAGAACGGCCAGGAGACCGGCGACGGAGAGTGCCGGCAGGAAACGCAACACCATCGCTATACTCCACAAAGCGCGATGAGGGGGCGGCCGGCGAAGTCCCCGCCTCGAGGGCACAAGGACGAGATCCCCGCCGGCCACGGGGGTTCGATCATCCTGCACGTCCAAAGGTTAAGGCGAGGTTTCGGCTCGTGCCTCGGCGACGCAGCAGCGGACGAAGGCCGGCGAACGATTGCGCTGCCGCAAAGCCCTGGCCCTGCGGATGCGCAACACTACGGGCAGTGTTCAATTCCGAGGGAGGCGATCCGCCATGAAGCCCGTCATCGCAATAGGTGCAGCGCTCCTGTCGATCCTGGCGCTCGCGACCGCCGGGCCGGCTGCCGCGCAATCCCGCGAAGTCGTCAACCTGGGCAAGACGGAGTTCGAGTTCCACTGCACCGTCTGTCATGGCGTCTCCGGCAAGGGCGACGGCGAGATGGCGGCCGTTCTGGCCACCAAGCCCGCCGACCTGACGCGACTGGCGGCGCAGAACAACGGCCGCTTTCCGTTCTGGCGGGTCTATGCGGTGATCGGCGGGGAAGCCTCGGTCAAGGGCCATGAGCCGTTCGAAATGCCCGGTTTCTGGCGGCGCTTCCGGCACGAGGAGGGGACGACCTCGCTCATGCCGGCGGAGTTGCGCATCCTTGTGCTGACGCACTACGTCGAGAGCCTGCAAAGCCAATAATACTGGCGCCGATCAACAGCGGAACAGCAGCGAACTATCGCCGTAGGAGTAGAAGCGATAGCCGGATCGAATCGCATGGGCGTAGGCGGCCTGCATGGTGGGAAGGCCCGAGAACGCCGAGACCAGCATGAACAGCGTCGATCGTGGCAGATGGAAGTTGGTCATTAGGATATCGACCGCCCGAAACGGGTAGCCCGGCGTGATGAAGATGGCCGTCTCGCCTGAGAAGGGCCGGATCGTGCCGTCCTCGGTGGCCGCCGACTCCAACAGCCGCAGTGCCGTCGTGCCGACAGCGACGATGCGGCCGCCAGCCGCCCGCACGGCATTGAGCCGTTC
>JBGSQO010000185.1:0-4985 GCA_041738055.1 Filomicrobium sp. | reverse complement strand
CGCTCACTGATACGGGCTGCGACGCGCTCACCGGAGCGACCGGGGTGGCATTGGCCTCGATCGGCCGGTTCACGGCCGGCAGTTCCAACCCCTTGCTCTGGCCGGCCATCGGCACGACGCGGCCGTCCGAGCACGTCCGCTCGACCCGCGTATCGAGGGCGCCGAGACCGGAGCGGTCGCGGAACTCGGGCTTGCGGCCGTAGCGGTTGTCCCACTCCGCCACCATGCCCGTCACCTGCCGGTGCACGCCCTCGGCGGCCCCGCACCAGATGTTCTGGTAGATGTCGTGGATCCACACCTCGTCCTGTGGCGGCGCGTTCTTGGCGGCGACCGAGATCAGAGCCAGCGCGCGGACCGCGTCGTGGGACATGAACTTGGCTCGCCACAGCAGGTCGGCGAGGAAGGCCTGTGCCCCCGCATGTCCCTTCTGGGACAGGATCGACAGCCAGTGCTTGCCGCGCGGCACGTCCAGCCGCACGCCTTCGCCGCGCAACTGCAGCTTGGCGAGTTCGAACTGGGCGTCCTCGTTGTTGAAGAAGATCGCCGCGTGATGCAGGTACTCGGCCGCCCGGTCGGCGTCGGCCTTGAGCCCGATCTCAGGCAGCCCGAGCCGCACATAGCCGGCAAGCGCGGTCAGAGAGCGGGCCACATAGGGTGCGCGCTGGTCGTCCTCCGGGTCGGCGTCGGCGTGCTCGTTGGCGATCTTCTGGAACAGCACGTAGGCCTTGGTGTGGTCGGTGTGCGCGCTGTTGTTGTCGGCGTAGAGCTTGGCTAGGAAGTATTGACCCAGAAACAGGTTCTTGGCGGCCGCATGCTCGAGCGCGGGGATGGCAATCTCGTAATAGCCGCCAGTGTAGGCGCTGACGCCCTGGCGCAGAGCCTCCTCGGGCGAGGAGAACTGCGTCATGGCCGCCCGCGCCGCGCCCGCTGCCGTCAAGGCACCGAGCCCGACGGCAATGGCGAGCGCCAGCCCTGAGAGTTGCTTAAATGTCCGCATAGCAGCTCACTTCCGCTGTGCCGCCGGCATGGGTGACGGCGCCATAGCGCGCGGGTCCCACTCCGTTGGCGTATTTCCTCAGCGCGCCGCTCTGATAGGGGTTGGCGGGCAGCGTCCACTCGGCCTTGCGGCGGGCGAGTTCGTCGGCGGGAACATCGAGATCGAGCGTGCCCGCCTCGGCGTCCATCGAGATGATGTCGCCGTCACGGATCAGCGCGATCGGTCCGCAGTCGGCGGCCTCCGGTCCGACGTGGCCGATGCAGAAGCCGCGCGTGGCGCCCGAGAAGCGTCCGTCGGTGATCAGCGCGACCTTGTCGCCCGCGCCCTGGCCGTAGAGAGCCGCCGTTGTCGACAGCATCTCGCGCATGCCGGGACCGCCCTTGGGACCCTCGTAGCGGATGACGATCACCTCGCCCTCCTTGTACTCGCCGCGTTCGACGGCGGCGAAGGCGTCCTCCTCGCAGTCGAAGCAGCGGGCAGGCCCGGAGAACTTGAGCGTCTTCAGGCCCGCGACCTTGACCATCGCGCCATCGGGAGCCAGCGAGCCCTTCAGGCCGACGACGCCGCCTGTGGGAGAGATGGGGTTGGAAACCGGGCGGACAACCTGTTGGTCCGGATCGAACTTCACATCTTTGAGATTGTCCGCCATCGAGCGGCCGGTGACCGTCAGGCACTCGCCGTGCAGGAAGCCGCCGTCGAGCAGGGCGCGCAGGATCTGCGGGATGCCGCCGATGTCGTAGACGTCCTTGGCGACATAATGCCCGCCGGGCTTGAGGTCGGCGATGTAGGGGGTCTTCTTGAAGATCTCGGCGACGTCGAACAGGTCGAACGCAATGCCGCATTCGTGCGCCATGGCCGGCAGGTGGAGCGCGGCGTTGGTCGAGCCGCCCGTGGCCGCCACGATGGTCGCAGCGTTCTCGAAGGCCTTACGCGTACAGATGTCGCGAGGGCGCAGGCCGGAAGCCAAGAGCCGCATGACGGCACGACCGCTCTCGACGGCGTAGGCATCGCGGCTCTCGTAAGGTGCCGGCGCACCCGCAGAGCCCGGCAGCGCAAGCCCGATCGCCTCGGAGACCATCGCCATGGTGTTGGCGGTGTACTGGCCGCCGCACGCGCCCGCCGACGGGCAGGCGACGCATTCCAGTTCGTGCAGCTCTTCGTCCGACATCTTGCCGGCCGAGTGCATGCCCACGCCCTCGAACACGTCCTGGACGGTCACATCTTTGCCCTTGAAGCGGCCGGGCAGGATCGAGCCGCCGTACATGAACACCGAAGGCACGTTGAGCCGCAGCATGGCCATCATGGTGCCGGGCAGCGACTTGTCGCAGCCGGCTACGCCGACGAGGGCGTCATAGCAGTGGCCGCGCATGGTCAGTTCGATCGAATCGGCGATGACCTCGCGGCTGACGAGTGACGACTTCATGCCCTGGTGGCCCATGGCGATGCCGTCGGTGACTGTGATGGTGCAGAACTCGCGCGGGGTGCCGCCTTCTTCGTCGACGCCCTTCTTGACCGACTGGGCCTGGCGCATCAGCGCGATATTGCAGGGCGCGGCCTCATTCCAGCAGGAGACGACCCCGACCAGCGGCCGGTTGATCTGCTCCTCGGTCAGGCCCATCGCGTAGTAGTAGGAGCGGTGCGGCGCGCGGGACGGACCGACCGTCACGTGCCGGCTCGGCAGCTTCGATTTGTCGAATTTGTGCTCAGCCATTGCGCTGATCGTCTCCCCGCTGTGACGTCCGGCCGCCCGCCGGTCATTGTCCTATTGCGTCGTCGTCCCGATGCGTCCGGTCCGCCGGATGCATCCCGTCTTGTCGCCCGACTACGGCAAAACCGAGCCCGCCCACCGAACGCGCTCCGACGCCACTCGACTTCGCGATGAACTGGTCTCGCCCGATGCTGCGGTACGCTGTCGAACCAAGGCCGACCACGCCTGAGCTGGGACGAGACACACGCCGCACGGGCGCCCGTTCATCCATGGTTCACGTAACGCGGTCTTTGTGGCCCAAACGTGGCGTGCGAGACGCATGCAAGTGGCTGGTAAGCAACAGTTAACCATGTCATCTCGTGGTCGGTTGAATAGGGGAGACGTCGGGGCGGGTCATACCGTCCGGACTAACGGGTGACTCATCCGACTGTCCGATCGGCCGGACGGTATTTCTCTTTTTTTGCGCCTTCCGACACTCGTTCCGAGCGCCGGCCGGAAGGCGCGGGCTTCCGAGAGCGATGCTTCAGAATTTCGTTCGGCTGGTATCAACCTTAGGAGCGGAAAGGGGCGACCGCTTGGGTCGTGGCCGCCGCTCTCGATGCGACACCGGTCTACCGAGGCTTTTGGGCCACCTCGCGTTCGGCATCGGGCAACCACGAAGCAGAGAAACGACGAAAAGTTGTCCGGGCTTTGGTATTAGTCGCTCGACGGAGGAACCACTCGAGGGCACCATGCAGGAGACGACGGACGCAACGTCACCGGTAAAGGGCCAGCCGCTGGACCTGAGCTGGATTCACCCGCTCGGCATGATCGGCTTGGCGCTCGGCAATTTCCTGCGCCGGATCGTGACGCTCGGCATCTACGACTTCTGGGGTCGCACCGAAGTGCGTCGCCGCATCTGGTCGGGCGTGCGCCTGGAGGGCGAACCGCTGGTCTACCACGGCACGGGGTGGGAGTTGTTCAAGGGCTTCCTCGTCGTCTTCGCTGTCGTGATGCTCCCGATCATGCTGAGCGGTTATGCCGTCGTCGCCCTCTTCGGCGCGAGCCCGGCCGTGACCGGGGTGTTCCAACTCGTCATCTTCGCGATTGCCACGCTTCTGTTCGGCGTCGGCGCCTACCGTGCGCAGCGCTACCGGTTGTCGCGCACGACGTGGCGCGGCATTCGCGGCAGCGTGGAGGGCAACTCCTGGTCCTATGGCTGGACCTACTTCTGGACACTGCTGCTCATTATTCCCACGCTCGGCTGGATCATCCCCTGGCGGGCGACCAAGCTGCAGCGGTTGATCACCTCCGACATGCGCTTCGGCACCAAGCCGTTCGAGTTCCGCGGCGGAGCGGGTGGCCTCTATGGGCCGTTCGCGCTGATGTGGTTCGGCATTCCGCTCGCCATCCTGCTGGTCAACACGATCATCGGCGCCCTGGTTCTGCTGCCGGGTCCGGAGGCACTCGAGCCCGTTGGCGAAGGGGGGGAACTGCCTCCGCACGTTCAGCTCATGGCGACCGTCCTGCCGATCATGATGCTCGTCGTCGGGTACATCGCCTATGTGCTGATCGGGGCGTGGTATCAGGCCCGCACCTTCAATTTCTTCGCCCGATCGACGCACTTCGGCGCCGCGCACTTCGAGGGCAACGCGACCGGACTGGGATTCGCCTGGCTCGGGTTCACGAACCTGTTGATCCTGGCGCTGGGCGCGATCATCGCAACCGGCCTCATCTCGAGCGCTCTCGTTGCTGGCCTTCAGGTGTTCGTCACGGATGCCGACCAGCGCACCGCAGCGCTGGTCTCGATGGCCCCTGTGTTCCTCGTCATCGCGGTTGCGACGTTCGGCCTCCTGCTCCCTGTTACTCAGGCGCGCACATCACGATATGTGGTCGAGCACTTGAAGCTCGTCGGTCCGGTCGATGTCGCCAGCATCGCGCAGGGCGCGAGCCAGGACATTCGCCAGGGGGAGGGCCTCGCACAGGCCTTCGACGTCGATGCATTCTGATCCCGCAGAGAAATTCGCCGGCCGCCGCTTTCCCGGCCGGTTCAGCGACGGCACGTCGGCCGGCACGCAGACCGTGGACGCCGAGTTCTCCCAGCGCGGCCTCCTGATCTTCCGGTCGGGCAGCGAGGAGCCGATGATCTGGCCCTATGGCGCGCTGTCCACGGCCGAGCCGCTGTCGGCGCATTCGATCGACGCGCTCGTCACCTACCAGTACCAGCCGGGCGCCTCTCTGTTCGTGCAGGGCGGCCCATTCGCCCGCGCATTGGCCGAAGTGGCCCCGCAGTTGACGGCG
>JBGSQO010000170.1:0-2260 GCA_041738055.1 Filomicrobium sp. | reverse complement strand
GCGCTCCAGCCCGGCTGCGACTTTCCACCCGCGTCGGCGACCAGCGTCGAGGGCTGCTTTGGGCTGTTGCGAAGATCGAAGAACGCCGCGACCTGCTGCGCCAATTCCTGGTAACGCGACTTGGCGACGACGTAGTCCTGGCGGGTCAGGGGCCGGCCGTCGGCGGGCGTATGCTTGGAATTGCCGTCGGGAAAAAGCAGCGCCAGCTCGTAGCGCGGCAGGCGCGGCCAGTGGCGGACATTGCCGGTGTCGAGGTGGACGAAGGGAACGCCGGAGGTCGGGTAGTAGCCGACGCCGCCGCGCTCGCGCACCAGACCCGAGTAGCGGATCTGCTTCACTGGTACATCGGGGAAGTGCACGTCGGCGGCCTTGCCGACGGTATGACGGCTGTTCTTCGCCTGGCCGCCGCCTTTGCTGCGCAGCGCTTCGTTGGTGCCGCTCGAACGGTAGCCGGAGATCAGGTGGATCGGCTCGCGCGAGCCGAGTTCCGCGTGGACCTCCCAAATCAGGTCGACCAGTTCCGGGTCCATCGTGGTCGGCTGGTTCGTGCGCCAGTCGCGCATGAACCAGTTGATCTTCTTCATTGCCTCGGGGTCGCGCTTGCCGTTGCGCATATAGACGACCGAGAGCGTCTCCTTGTTGTGGATGTTGTAGAGGCTGAGCGTGCGCTCGTCGTCGCCACGCGCAACGAGCGCGGTGACCCCGGCGCAGACTGCGATCGCCGCAGCGACGCCTGACGTGAGAGCTCGAAGGCTCATCATCGTGAAATAGTCCCCGTGCAATGCCCACCCGCCGCCGGCGCCCGGCTTTCTCGATGCTGGCGCCGCCGGTCCCTGTGACCGGGTTTGCGGCGCGACGGCCGCCGTCTCGGCTTCGGGGCGAATGGCTAGCGTAAGGTTAATCCCCAACCCTTAACGCCGCGTGTCCCTGCCTGAGGCCGCCCTCCGCCCGGCGCGGAACCGACCCGGGGGCAACGACCATGACACGAGTAAGCCATTCAAAAGCGACGGAAATGGGGTGACGAGTTGCACCGGGGGGCGGTGGTGCGGTCCGCGGCTCCAACGCCCTTGCATCGGGGGCGGCTGCGAACACCCTCGGCAGTAATAAACGGCCGCCACGAGATGCGGGCGGCCGTCCTCGTCGCGAGAACTATTGGGGCTTCAGAACCCACCGAACAGATTCTGGAAGAAGTTCTGCATGGCGTTGTTGCCGTACTCGTTCTGGACGATCTGCGGCCGCACGTAGGGCACCGGCGCCAGGTGATCCCGGTGGCGTGGGATCTGGTTCCACTTGCCGGCGAGCGCAAGGCGGATGCGCTTCTCGTGGCTGTAGACGTCGGGGCGGCTCTGCAGCTGGCCCGCGCCGTCGACCCAGGCGGTGAAGTAGGTGACGTGAACCGGAATCTTCTTCTCGAGCGTGATGTTGTTGTTCTCGGGTCCCGTGCGCAGCATCTCGGCGAGCTTGGACGCGTCCCAACCCTTGTCCTCCCGCAGCACCACCTCTGCAAGCTTCACCGGGTTCCTCACGCGCATGCAGCCGTGGCTGTAGGTTCGAGACGAGGTGTTGAACAGGTCCTTGGTCGGCGTGTCGTGCATGTAGACCTGATGCTTGTTCGGGAACAGGAACTTGACGACGCCGAGCACGTTGCCGTCACCCGGCGGCTGATAGACGTGATACTGGCGGATGTCGGCCCGCGACCAGTCGACCTGCGTCGGGTCCACGTCGCGGCCGTTGTATTGCAGCCGCAGGCCCTGACGCGCGAGCGACGAGCCCCGTGCGAGGCTCGGCAGCAGTTCCTTCACCTTGATCGACTCGGGCACCCCCCAGAACGGGTGCAGCACCACCGTTTCCATCTCGTGCGAGAAGACGGGGGTCTGGTTGTCCACCTTGCCGGAGATGATCCGCTCTTCGTGAATGACGGCGCCATTCTTGACGACGCGCACCATGAATTCCGGGAGGTTCACCCAGACATAAGTTTCGCCCATGTCCTCGGGCATCCAGCGCCAGGCTTCCATGTTGGCGATCAGCAGACCGTCGTCGACTTTGCGCTTCTCGGGTGCGCTGCCGTTGAAGCTGGCGCGCGTGCGGCGTCCGACGAGGCCGTCGGCGGTCATGCCGTTCTCGCGCTGGAACGCCTTGACGGCGGAGAGCAGCGTCTCGTCGTAGAGATCGGCATCGGCCTCCGCAGCCTGCACCTTGAGGCGCTGCCGCAGGATGGCGATGTCGGGATGGCGCTGGCCCGGCGCGAGCGTTGGCCCGT
>JBGSQO010000162.1:0-3295 GCA_041738055.1 Filomicrobium sp. | reverse complement strand
CAGCCGTCGGGAAGCTCGATCTCGATGCCGGCGATGAGCTTGTCGGGTTGCCCCAGAGCCGCCGCCGTGCCGCCCGCCACCAGCCGCAGTCGGGTGCCGGTATGAGGGTCGGCGTGCCAATCGGACGCCTGCTCCGCCCGGAGCGGCGTCAGACCAGCCGCCACCAGCAGCGCCGCAGCCGCCGCAAAACCTGATCGCATCGTCGATACCCTCCCCTGTTGCGCTCTTGATAGCCGCCCGCGCCTTGACCGCAAGTCACGCTTTGGCGAGTTCGGCGCGAGGGATCGCCCAAGCGTTGCGCGCGAACGACCAGATGTTTGCACAAGATCAGGCCTTCACAGCGGCGGTGCCATAACGCTAAGCTCTCCTAAAAGGAACCACGGTGATGCCGAAACGCGAGCCCGAAGCCAGCACCCTCGAAGGCCAACTCCTCATCGCCATGCCGACGATGACGGACCAGCGCTTCGTGCGCTCGGTCATCTATATGTGCGCGCACTCCGACGAAGGCGCGATGGGGCTGATCATCAACCAACGGGCGCCGAACCTCAGCTTCGTCGATCTGCTGGACCGGCTCGACATCCTTCCCTCGGCCAAAGCGCGCATCAAGGGTACGGCGAGCGCCTGCGCCCACGACCTGGGCGACAGGCCGGTGCACTTTGGCGGTCCGGTCGAGACCGGACGCGGCTTCGTGTTGCATAGCCCGGATTATCAGGCCAAGGACGCGACCCTGTCGATCACCAGGGGCGTGTGCCTGACGGCGACGGTCGAGATCCTGAAGGCGATCGCCAGCGGACGTGGTCCGGACCGCTCGATCCTGGCGCTCGGCTATGCCGGCTGGTCGCCCGGCCAGCTGGAGAATGAGCTGCAGCACAACGGCTGGTTGAGCTGCCCGGCCGACGCGGACCTGGTGTTCGCCCCGGACCTGCAGACCAAGTACGAGCGCGCCCTGGCGAAACTGGGCGTCAACCCGTCGCATCTGGTCGCCGCCGCCGGGCACGCTTGAGGTGGTTCTGCTGTCGGAAAGTTCGCACAATTGCAACCAACCGATGGTTTCGCGCAACGAACGAGGTTTCCATGCATGTCGAATTAAAGCCCAAGATTGCTGCGATCCTGCAAGCGCAGGTGGCGGCCGGCCACTTCGATACCATCGAGGATGCCGTGTCCGCCGCCGTTCTTGGAATCGGGCCGGATCAAAACGGCGATCCCGGCGATCTGTCGTGGGCCAAGCCCTATATCGATAAGGGACTTGCCGATATCGAAGCCGGTCGCGTCGTCCCCGCCGAGACGGTGCACGCAGAACTCCGACGCCGCTTCCGCACCGGCGCATGAGCGAGCGCTTTCGCATTGCCTACGCCGAGGCTGCGCGGACCGACTTGGTCGAGATCGGCGGCTATCTGCGCGAGACCGCCGGCGACGCGATCGCCGAACGCTTCATCGAGCAGATCATCGCCGTCGTCAACAGCCTGGAAACGAGCCCGCGTCGCCACCGGGAGCGTCCAGAGTTCAGCGCGGGTCTACACACCACGGGCGTTCAGAAGTACCTGATCTTCTACCGCGTCACGCAGGACACCGTCACCATCGTTCGCGTTTTGCACGGCGCGCGCAACATCACGGCCGAGTTGTTCCAGGCTTGAAACTTTTCCCAATGGATCTTTTCTACGAACTCCCTGTGGCGCTCGACGATCTCGCAAGAGAGACGAATCCCTTTTTCACTCATCATCGAGAGTGCCCAGTGCGTCCATCCAGCCCGCCCTTGACCTCGACGCTGAGGCCCTTGGCGATGAGATCGGCGACGACCTTGGCCAGATGTGCCCGGTCGCGCGTCTCGATGACGACGTGCAGTTCGGTGCCTTTCGCCGGCAAGTCTGTGAAAATACGCTGGTGATAGACTTCGACGACGTTGGCTCCGGCCTCCGCGATCACGGTCGAGACCAGGGCGAGTTGGCCCGGCTTGTCGGGGATGTCGATGGCGAGCTGGGCGAGACGGCCGTCGCGGGCGAGCTCCCGGGTCAGCACGCTGGCGAGCAGGCGGGTATCGATGTTGCCGCCGCATAGCACGAGGCCCACCTTACGGCCCCGATAGCGGTCCGGCTCGGCCAGTAGTGCGGCAAGCCCGGCCGCCCCCGCCCCCTCGACCAGCGTCTTCTCGATGGTCAGCAGCAAGCTCACCGCCCGCTCCAGGCTCGGCTCGTGGACCAGCACGATGTCGTCGACATGGGTACGCACAATCTCGGTGGTCAGCCGGCCCGGCACCTTGACGGCAATGCCCTCCGCCAGCGTATCGCCACGCATCGGCAGCTTGAGCCCGCGCACGGCGTTCAGCATCGAGGGGTAGAGCCGGGCCTGCACGCCGATCACCTCGATGTCCGGCTGCATGGCCTTGGCCGCGACCGCCATGCCGGAAATGAGCCCGCCGCCGCCGATCGGCACGATCAGGCAATCGAGATCGGGGGCTTCCCGCAGCATTTCCAGCGCGATGGTGCCCTGCCCGGCGATGACCAGCGGATCGTCGTAGGGATGCACGAACGTCAGCCCGCGCGCGTCGCAATGGGCGCGGGCCGCGGCTGCCGCCTCCTCCAGCGTGGCACCTTCCAGAATCACCTCGGCGCCATGCGCGCGCGTGTTCTCCACCTTCACCGTCGGCGTCGCCTTGGGCATGACGATCACCGCCGGAATGCCCAGACGCCGCGCGTGGTAGGCCACCCCTTGCGCGTGATTGCCCGCCGACATGGCGATGACGCCGGCCTTGCGCTCGCGGGCGGTCAGCGAGGCGAGCTTGTTCAAGGCTCCCCGCTCCTTGAAGGCGCCGGTGAACTGCAAGTTCTCGAACTTGAGCCAGACCTCGGCCCCAGTCATCTTCGACAAGGTCCGGCTCTGATCGCAGTCTGTGTCGATCACCTGACCGCCGATGGTGCGGGCCGCCGCGTAGATATCGCTGAGCGTGACGCCCTGCCCGTCCTGTCCCGGTTTGCCCCCGCTGTCGTTCATCGCGCCTCTAATCCTCGTGAAACCCTTTGCCTTGGTCTGGCGTACCTCGGTATAGACCGCACGACTTTCGAACAAGAAGAACCAGGAGATGACGGCCATGGCCAAGGTAGCGTGGATTGGGCTCGGCGTGATGGGCTTTCCGATGGCGGGGCATATTCTGGCCAAGGGTGGCCATGAGTTGACCGTCTACAACCGCAATGCGCCGAAGGCTGCCGCGTGGGTTGCAAAGTACGGCAGCGGGCGCACCGCCGCCACACCGGCCGAGGCCGCGCACGGCGCCGACTTCGTGTTCTCGTGCGTGGGCAAC
>JBGSQO010000120.1:0-3586 GCA_041738055.1 Filomicrobium sp. | reverse complement strand
ACTAGGGCGTGTTGACATTCACTTCAACCAGACCAACGCGGCCGCCACGTACAGCATGGCGGCGAACGAGGTGGCGGTTTTCTCGTAGCGTGTTGCGATCCGGCGGAACTGCTTGATCCAGCAGAAGAACCTCTCGACCAGATTGCGCTCTTTGTAGGTGTGCTTGTCGTAGGGGATGGGTGTCAATCGTGAGCCGATGGACGGCATCACCACCTCGGCGCCGGCTGCCGCGATCACGGCGCGGAACCGGTCGCTGTCGTAACCCTTGTCGGCGAGCAGCTTGTCGAAGTCCAACCCCTCGATCAGCGCTTCGGCCTGCCGGCTGTCGTGGACGTTGCCAGGTGTCAGAATGAAGCGCAGCGGCAGGCCGAGCGCGTCGACGACGGCGTTGATCTTGGTGCTGGGACCGCCGCGCGAACGCCCGATCGCCTCGTCATGAGCACCCCTTTTTTGCGCCCGCGGCGTGCTGATGCGCGCGGACGATGGTGGCGTCGATGATGAGGTACTCAGTGTCGGGACACTCACGCAACTCATTGAAGATGCGCTCCCATACGCCCTTCTTTGCCCATCGTCGAAAGCGCTGGAACTGGCTGTTCCAGTTGCCGAACTCGTCCGGCAGGTCGCGCCATGGGGCGCCTGTCCGGTTGATCCAGAGGACGGCATCGACGAACCGACGGTTGTCGTCTCCGTGCCGCCCTTTATCGCCTTCCTTGCCCGGGCACAGCGGCCCGATGCGCTCCCATTGCGCGTTCGTCAAATATCGCCGAATCAAGCCCGCCTCCTTTCAGTTGCGAGCTTGAATCACATTTGCCGCTCCCTGAGAATCCCCTAATGTCAACACGCCCTAATACCGTCCCGCCGATGTTTCGACACAGGGTCTGTTCGGTCGGCGGGACGGTATTGTCTCTTGTTTGCGCCTTCCGACACTCGTTCCGAGAGCCGGCCGGAAGGCGCGGCCTGCCGAGAGGTGTGTCACAACTTCTGCAGGTTGGAATAAGTCCTGCCGGCTTCAGAGCGCGTCAGTCCCGTTCTGACATCTGCTGGCCATTTCGGCTGGGTCCCGAGCAAGTCTCGGAAACCATTAGGCCCCTCGCAACGTCCCTATCACGAGAGCGCTGCCTCACCGTGCCATCGCCAGCTTCTGGCGCGGCGCGGTCATTGCTACATCGACGGCCTTGGCGGTCAGCCGCACGGTGCCGGCGATCGTTGGAATGCGGATCTCATGGGGAATGTGGAGATTGGCCCCGGCGACCGGCTTGAGCGCGATCTCGATATCGTTGGACGACGCCATGCGCTGCGTCTCCGCGTTCTGCCTGTAGCCGCCGATCGGCACATAGCGCACGCCACAGACGACGACCGTCTCACCGCTGCCGGTCCGCTCGAGGCGCCGCTTGGACAGCTGCAAATCGAAGCGTTGCTTGCCGTCGAACACGGCGAGCTTCTGTGCGCACGCCTCCCCACTTTGCGGCCGCGTCAGCGCCATCACCGCCGACAACGGATCGAGCGCGCCCGACAGGTGCTGCGGCTTCAAGGGGACCGTATCGGCCGGGTCCGGCATCGGCGGCACGATGGAGACCGACTTCGGCCCCTTGCCGTCGAAATCGAGCTTGATGGAGCCGGCACGTGAGTTGGCGTTGAAGGCGAACACGTAGTCGGAGGGCTTGGGGCCTTCCGCGACGCGGCCTTCGGCCTTGGTGATGCCGCGCCACTTGAACGTGCCGAGCAGCGCGGAGATTTCCGCATCGCCGTTGAGGGCGTACGCGCCATCCTTGACGTCGGCGCGGAATCGGAACTGGCCGAGATCGAAGCCGTTGAAGGTGATGGCGTATTGGGCGGCCACATGGGCTGGCCAGGGGTCGGCGGCGAGCGCGGCTGTGGCGGCGGCAAGGCTGACGGCTGTAGCAAACACCAGTCCGGCGAACCGGCGGGCAACGGCGGCAAGGGGGCTATGGACAACGACGCGCGAGGACATGATCAGGACTTTCCCAAGGTGACGCGGGCTCCTTCTGGCTGACGCAACAAGCCTCAGAAGGCGACGCTACAGACTTCGACTGCGCCGATCATGCGCCGTCTTGGTAAATGAACGCTTCACGCCCGCCCAGGTTCGGGACGGTATCTGCACTTGTTTGCGCCTTCCGACACTCGTTCCGAGAGCCGGCCGGAAGGCGCGGTCTACCGAAAGGTGTGTCACAACTTCTGCGGCTCGGTATGCGTCGCCCGCCGACTCCCAGCCTTGACGGTCCCCTAGCACCTCTGGTATCCAAGCAACTCCCATTCGCTGGCTCGCTTTGCGGGCCATTCTTCTATGCTGACATGACGAACGCGCCGAGCGCAGCCCGATGGGGTTTCGCGCCGCAAGGAGTTGAGACGATGACGAGGCAATGCGAGCTGACGGGCAAGCTGCCGCTTTCGGGCCAGATCCGCAGCCACGCCGAGAACAAGACCAAGCGCAAGTTCCGTCCGAACCTGTGCAACGTCACGCTGATCTCCGACGTGCTGGGCCGCTCCTTCCGCCTGAAGGTCAGCGCGCACGGGCTCAAGTCGGTCGAGCATCGCGGCGGCCTGGACGCCTACCTGCTCAAGGCCCGCGACGAGGAGCTCTCGGACCGCTGCCTCAAGATCAAGCGCGACCTCAAGAAGGCGAAGGCCGAGACGGTCGCCGAGGCCGGTGCCGAGACGGCAGCCGCCTGATCGCCGCCAGTGAAGACGAAGGGGCATCTGTTCGCCAACACTCGGCAAGCCGGTGTTGGGCAGCCCCCTCGACCCCCACAAGGGTCTAGACGCTTGACCCGCTTCAGGGCAAACAGGCTGAGCCTGCGCGGGGGCCGGGGGCGCATCCAACACCGGCTTGCTGAGTGTTGGCTGGGTGGAGCCCCCGTCTTCACTTCGCCGCCGCGGTCGTCCCACCCGCTGGAAGCCGGAACTGCAATAACAGCGTGCGCTGCAGGTACCGGTTGAAGTTGTCGTCCGAGACGAGTGTCAGGACGAGGCTGCCGCCCGCGCCTGGATGCACGGCAAGCCCCTCCATGTTGTCGATCTCGCTGGCCATATCGGCTTCCAGCAGCACCTCGCCTTCCAGGTGACGGCCCGGCGCGATCTCGGTTTCCGCGATCCGTCGCACGCGCATCTTGACGCCCTCGAGCCAGCGGAACCGCCGTTCGAGCAGAAGAACCCCGCCGTCGGGCAAGGCCGCAGCATCCGTGAGATCGAAGCCGTCGATGTCAGAGACCGTGAACGCCTTCGCCTCGCCCTTGACGAACAGCCAGCCCGTATGCCGGCCCTGCGTGTCCCGGAGTTTTTCGGCAAACGCGATCATCTGCCCGCGATGCCGCCCGCCTTTGAGAACCGTCAGGGCCTCGAGCCCGTTGCTCGTCGCAATTCGCCAGCCGCTGCTGGTGGGTCGGACATAGCTCTGCGGTGCCGACAACCCCTTGGGTCCAATGCCGAAGCGGCCGATGCGATGGTTCTGCTCGAAGGCGATCAGCGCCTCGCCGCGCTCGGTGGAGCCCGCCACCATGACGATCGCCTCGGCATCGCGGTCGCGCCCTTTGCCGAGATTGGCCCCGCCGAGCGCCGCAATCGGCCC
>JBGSQO010000109.1:0-3196 GCA_041738055.1 Filomicrobium sp. | reverse complement strand
AGATCCGCGCCGCGAAGCTGGAGGCGGCCAAAGCCGCCAAGATGGACGCCGCCAAGGAGGCCCGGATCGCGGCCGCCAAGCAGGAAGCCGCCGAACAGCGCCGTGTGGCCGCCAGGCAGGAAGCTGCCGAGCAGCGTCGCGTGGCACTTGCCCGCCGCACCAAGGAGAAGGCTGCGGTTGCCCGCAACGACGTCGCCGATGCCGACACGGTGACCAAGGCCGCCCCGGTCAAGGCCTCCGCCATCGCTGGAGCCAACACGCTGCTGCGTGACGAGGAGGTCGAGACCACGGCGGCTGTCGAGGAGACGCAGGTCGATCAGGCTGCTGATGCGGCTGCAACCGACGACAATGCGGAAAAGGTCGCAGCCGCCTCGACCGAGGTCGAGGTTCCCCCGGTGCCGACCGCGGCTCCCAATCGCGAGGTCGGGTGCAAGCGCTACATCCCCTCGGCCGGCCTCACCATCACGGTGCCTTGCAAGGACTAAGACCTACCCGCCGAAGTTTTGACCTACCTCTCGGCAGACCGCGCCTTCCGGCCGGCTCTCGGAACGAGTGTCGGAAGGCGCAAGCAAGAGCAGATACCGTCCCGCCGACCAAACAGCCTCTGAGTCGAAACATCGGCGGGACGGTATAAGACCAACGACACGGTCTCGGACAACCCGCTGCGCCCGTCGAAGGACTGGCGCAGCGGTCGTCCGGGATAAGCATTTTCCACATGCCTGGTTTACGGGCCGGGCAAACCGATGTTCATTGGGGCCCAATCGGCAGGGGCCATGGCGAGGACCAGCGACGATGCAAGCACCAAACCAGACCGTGAGACAGGCCGCAGGCAGCGCCGCGGGGTCCGGCAAGCCGGGACGGCGCATCCGGATGGTGCCCAAGCTCGCCTACCGCAACCTGTTCCACGATAAGATGAGCCTCGTCGTCACGCTGATCGGGATCGTGTTCTCGGTCGTGCTGCTGGCGTTCCAGACCGGCATCTATCTCGGCATCGAGCGCACCATCGCCGCCGTCATCGACCGCACCGACGGCGAACTGTGGATCCTGCCGATCGGGACCAAGAGCGTCGACGATCCGACCCTGCTGCCCGGCCGTGAGCAGTACGGGGCGATGTCGGTGCCGGGCGTCAAGCACACCGAAACGCTCGTGATGGGCTTCTCGCGCTGGCGCAAGCAGAACGGCGGGGCCACGACCGTGCTGCTGGTCGGCTCGGATATCTCCAACCCGGCCGGTTTCCGGCCCTGGAACGTGATCGAGGGGACGGTCGAGCAACTCGCCGCGCCCAAGTTCGTCGCCGTCGACAAGACCTATTTCAAGGACCTCGACATCAAGGGCATGGGCGAGCCGGCCGAGATCAACGGCCAGACGGTTCTCGTCGGCACGATCACCAAGGGCATCCGCTCCTTCACCACCATGCCGTACGTGTTCACCACGCTGGGGCGCGCGCAATCCATGCTCGGGGCTCAGCGCGAGCAGGCCTCCTACGTGCTGGTAAAACTCGAAGACGGCGCCGATCTCGAGACGGTCCGCGCAGCGCTGCGCGAGAAGCTGCCGGATGCCGAGATCCTGAAGCGTGAAGAGTTCCGCTCCCGCTCGATCAACTACTGGCTGTTTCATACGGCGGCCGGTTCCGGTCTCATCGCCGGTACCGCGCTCGCCCTGATCGTCGGCATCGTCATCGTCGCCCAGACGCTCTATGCCTCCACGAAGGACCATCTCAACGAGTTCGCGACGCTGCGGGCGCTGGGCGCCTCGTCGGGCTACATCGTGCGGGTGATCCTGCTGCAGGCGCTGATCAGCGCGTTCGTCGGCTACGGCTTCGGCATGGCCTTGACGCTGTCGATCTTCAAGCTCGCCGAAGGCACCACGCTCAACGTCGTCATGACGCCGGGGCTGGCCGCCCTCCTGCTCGTCATCACGGTCGCCATGTGCACGATCGCGGCGATCTCGGCGATCTTCAAGGTCATCCGCATCGATCCGGCTAGCGTGTTCAGCCGATGACGCCGGGGCGTTTCCAAGACGTTCGGCACCCGATGGCGCGCATGCCTCGGGTGTCGCGCAGGGGACAGCCGATGGGTCCGCGTTCTGGCAGTTGATGGGTCACGCACGGCCATAGGGGCCGCAAGGAAGGTTCTCGGACATGAGCGCAGACACGCCCGCCCATCTCGCCCCGCCGCTGCTGGTTGCCCGCGGCATCCGCAAGGAGTTCGGCTCAGGCGCCGGCTCGGTCCAGGTCTTGAAGGGCGTGGATCTCGACCTGCGGCCGGGTGAGTTGACCCTGCTGATGGGCCCGTCGGGCAGCGGCAAGACCACGCTGATCTCGATCCTCGGCTGCATCCTGCACCAGACGTCGGGCACGCTCGACGTCGCCGGCATCAAGACGACGGGGCTGGGGGCAGAGGGTCTCGCCGACCTGCGCCGCAACCACGTCGGCTTCATCTTTCAGGGTTACAACCTATTTCCGACGCTGACCGCGCAGGAGAACGTGATGCTGGCCCTCGACGTGCGCGGCAAGATGCCGACGAACGCCTACGAGCGGGCCGCCAGCGCGCTGGAAGCGGTCGGCCTCGGCCACCGGCTGACGACGTTTCCGAGCAAGCTGTCGGGCGGCCAGAAGCAGCGTGTGGCGATCGCCCGGGCGCTGGCGGGCGAACCGTCCGTGATTCTCGCCGATGAGCCGACGGCTGCCCTCGACAGCGAAAGCGGTCAGGCGGTGATGCAACTCATGGCCGATGTCTCGCGGGACAGGTCGCGCGCCGTGCTGGCCGTCACCAACGACCACCGCATCCTGAAGTTTGCCGACCGCATCATTCGTATCGAGGATGGTCTCATCTCGAGCGACGAGCGGCCCGACAAGTCCAATCCCGATGCGCTGGCCGCCGCCGGCGGGCATCATTGAAACCGACCCCTGATCCGACGGAGCTAATCCCATGCAGAAGGCCCTTCTCGCCGTCCTCGCACTGGCTGCTGCCGGTCTGGGCGGCTACATGTTCTCCGCCAATATGGGCGGCTACTCGTCGAGCCCCGGTCCGGTCGCGGCCAATGCGGCGGTCTCGGCCAACCCCTGGGTGGCGGCAGCCCCCGGCCGGGTCGAGCCGAAGGGCGGCGAGGTCAAGATCGGCACCGCCATCATCGGGCGCGTCGCCGAGGTCTACATCGCGCTCAACGACGATATCGAGGGCGACGAACTGCTGAT
>JBGSQO010000084.1:0-5564 GCA_041738055.1 Filomicrobium sp. | reverse complement strand
GCGCGCAAGCGCAACCCATTCTGGTCGAGCGCCGCGAACGGCGCGACGGTTGCGCCGCCGTAAAGCATCCAGACGTTGTCCGCCACATTGGCGCCGCTCCAGCTTTCCACCCACGGCGGGCGTGCGTTTTCGGGCTCTGCGGCACGTGCCGATGGGTAAGACGCGAGGAGGGCGGTACACGCGAGTGCGACCACGGATGCACGCACACGGAGCCGCAGGAAGAGCTGGGCGCGGGCCCGAGCTGATCGCAATGAGGTCAAGGCTTTGCGGGGAAATTCCCGCTGAGACGAGTACCGAAAGCCGGACACAACGAACTCGACTGAACAACTGGCAATACAACTGAGAGTATATGTATTGTTAACCAACGCATGCGGTCAATCCTCAACAAGGACGCAGGCCGATATTCTACCTACAGAAGAGCAGTTACATGGGGGCAACCGGAGGTTGTTACTGGAATACGTTCGAGGGCAAGCACGAGAGCTCTGGATATGGACCGCGTGCGGTTGCGTCTCGCATTTGCAACAGATCAAGCGGAAACGAGAGTTTTTGTGCTATTATTAATTTAGCGCTGCTTCGCTCCCGCAGCAGGGCGCGCACCCGTCTCCGGCTTCCGACGGGGTGCGATGGCAGCGAGCGCATCACAGTGAAAAGAAACAGGAGGAGACGCGGCAATGTCTGACAATGGATCTCCGTTCACTGGCCTAGGGTTCTTCCAGTCGTTCTTTCATGGCGTTGGATCGGGCAATGCATCGTCCACCATGGCCTTCGATCAGGTCATGCGCAATGTCGCCCGCTGCCAACTCGAGTGCCAGGGTCTGATGAGCCGCCGGGCGCAGGCGTATCTGGAACTGCCGGGCCGCGTCGCCGAGTGCCGCACGCCGCAGGATCTCCTGCAGGAGCAGACTAGGTTCTGGCAAATGGCATTCCAGCAGTATGCCGAATGCTCTCAGAAGATGATGACGTCGTGGGCTCAGGTTATGAAGCTCCAGGCCGCTGACGGGCAGGGCGCCAAGCCGCCGGTGCGCGACTACCTGAACTTCCCCGAGCCGCCAGCCGAGAAGAAGGCCCCGGCCAAGGAGAAAGAGGAGCGTCGGCGGGTCGCGTAGCCGCCGAATAGCCGTCACTGCGCTGGCGTGCGGAAATCAAAGAGCGGCCGATGCCTGACGCGTCGGCCGCTCTTCGCTTGTCCGGGTCCGGTCACGCCTCAGTCGAGTGCCGGCAGCGCTTCTTTGAAGCCGGCGAGCGAGATCGGGATGCCGATGCCGGCCTCCTCGGTCTGGAAAATGATGAAAATGGCCGACTTGCCGGTCTTCAGTTGCTCGATCAGCTTGTCCTCGGCAACCACCTGGGCATAGCAGGCGAAGCTGTGGCAGCGCAGGAACGGCGCGTGCCCGACGTCCTTGTTGTCGATCTTGAGGCCGAGCCCCGGTGGAAGCAGAACACCGAGCGGCGCGAACACACGCAGCACCTTGGTGCCGTTCGAGAACTTCTGGAAATAGACGGTGAGACCGACGTTGTTGCGGTCCTCGGCCGTGACGCTTTGAACGAGAGCGCAAACCTCCTTGCTGGACCCGGCCGGCGGCGCCTTGCACACGACCTGCCAGTCACCATGCTGCGCCTTTACCGTGCCCTCGGGGGCCGGCTGGGCCATCGCCGCGGACGGCAAGAGCCCCAGCGCCGCACCAGCCAAGGCGGTCGCGGAAACGGCTGCCCGCGAAATGCGAGCGGCGCGGCGAGTTGGCGTCGCCGACGGGTGCGGCGCGGGCCACTGAGCAGGCCGGGCGAGATGGCGGAGGCGCGGCAGAGCTTTTGGCAAGTGTTTCCCCCTCAAGAGTTTCGAGCGGCGGCGGAGCCCGGATCGCTACACCAGGCCTTGGGAACCGGCAGGGTTATCCCGATTGGGAATCCAATCGGCACGCCGAAGCGTTAGCGCCTGAATGTGTCCGGCGCCAGCACTGCCGCTCTCCTCAATCAAAGCGGTCGAATTTTGAAGTCTGATCAAGAGCAGCAGCGATTGACCGATGTGGAGATGCAACAAAGGTTCAATCGCGTTCAAATGCCGCACGGAGTTTGACTTGAGACAAGCTCGCGGCTTGTGCTCTGGTCAAAGCGCGGCTATTCCGTTTTGTCGCAGCGCGTTCCCCGGGGGGGCGGCTGGCGCGATCGAGTGTCGCGAGCTGCAATGGATCGCCACGGCCGAGGGGGTCGGCCATGTGGCTGGGGATGTGCGGCGGCGCGACAGTGGCGCTCGAAAAGAGCGTTGGACCCGCGGATTTGCGTCTCGCTACTCGGGAGGTGCGCCGGAATGATGGCGCGGCTCTCTCGGATGGCGTGACCACGGCTCGGAGAGGATCCGACGCCGAGAGACGACGAGCGGCATCGAATCGATGTCCGCCAAGGATCAAGAAACGGCCCGGCGTCGCCCGGGCGCAGATTTGGGGAGCATGGAATGATCAGACGATTGCTTGGCTCGGCTCGTTCCGCCGCAGCTACGGCAGCAGCCGCGATTGCGATGGCGGTGCTTGCGATCGCAGGGGCCGGCGACGTCCTCGCGGCGGCCGGACAGCCGGTCGACGGCCAGCTCGGCATGCAGGATGCGGTAACGCCCGTCGCACATGCGATCCATTCGTTCCATGACCTGGTGAACGCCATCATCATCACCATCACCGTGTTCGTGATGATCCTGATGCTCTACGTCATGATCCGCTTCCGCGAGAGCGCCAACCCGACGCCGTCCAAGACCGCCCACAACACCACGATCGAGATCGCCTGGACGGTCATTCCGATCATGATCCTGGTGGTCATCGCGGTCCCCTCGTTCCGCCTCCTGAACCTCCAGTACGCCTATCCGAAGCCCGACCTCACCATCAAAGCGACGGGCTACCAGTGGTATTGGTCGCATGAGTATCCGGACCAGGGCGGCTTCTCGTTCGACACCCTGATGCTGCAGGAAGACGAGATCGCGGCTCAGAAGGCGAAGGGCATCAGCGCCCCGCGCAACCTCGCCGTCGACAACGAGGTGATCGTGCCGGTCAACAAGAACGTCCACGTTCTCGTGACCGCAGGCGACGTGCTGCACAACTGGACCATCCCCTCGTTCGGCTCGAAGGTCGACGCCGTTCCCGGCCGCGTCAACGCCACCTGGTTCCGCGCCGAGAAGACAGGCGTGTACTACGGCCAGTGCTCGGAGCTGTGCGGCAAGGACCACGCGTTCATGCCGATCGCGGTTCGCGTCGTCTCGGATCAGGTCTTCGCGGACTGGTCCGCTGCGATGAAGGCGAAGGACAAAAAGCGCGCCAAGCAGATCATCGAGCAGGTCGCGCTCGAGGAGGCCGGCAAGAAGGTCGCGAACGCCGCGGCTCCGGCCACCCGCTGATGTCGTGAGCTGGCGAGGACGCACCGGCTTCATGGCCGGCGGTCTTCGCCGCTCAGCACAACTATAATCGCGCAGTTTCAAACGCACCTAAAGTGAAGGGCAACGCCAGATGGGTAGCACTGCACATGCCGCTCACAGCCACGACGACCACACCCCGACGGGGCTGCGGCGTTGGCTGTTCTCGACCAACCACAAAGACATCGGCACGATGTACCTGATCTTCGCCATGGTTGCTGGCGTGATCGGCGGTCTGCTCAGTGTCGGCATGCGCATGGAGCTCCAGGAGCCCGGCATGCAGGTGTTTGCGAACCCGCACATGTTCAACGTGTTCGTCACCGCGCACGGCATCATCATGGTGTTCTTCATGGTCATGCCCGCGACCATGGGCGGCTTCGGCAACTGGTTCGTGCCGCTGATGATCGGTGCGCCGGACATGGCCTTCCCGCGCATGAACAACATCTCGTTCTGGCTGCTGCCGATGGCCTTCACGCTGTTGCTGCTGTCGCTGTTCGTCGAAGGCCCACCCGGCATGAACGGCATCGGCGGCGGCTGGACGCTGTATCCGCCGCTCGCGACCACCGGTCAGCCCGGCCCGGCGATGGACTTCGGCATCCTGTCGATGCACGTGGCCGGCGCCTCGTCGATCCTCGGTGCGATCAACTTCATCACCACGATCTTCAACATGCGCGCTCCGGGCATGACGCTGCACAAGATGCCGCTGTTCGTGTGGTCGGTGCTGGTGACCGCGTTCCTGCTGCTGCTGTCGCTGCCGGTTTTCGCCGGCGCCATCACCATGTTGCTGACGGATCGCAACTTCGGCACCACGTTCTTCGCGGCCTCGGGCGGTGGTGACCCGATCCTCTACCAGCATCTGTTCTGGTTCTTCGCCCACCCGGAGGTCTACATCCTCATTCTCCCGGGCTTCGGCATGATCAGCCAGATCATCTCGACGTTCTCGCGCAAGCCGGTGTTCGGCTATCTCGGCATGGCCTACGCCATGGTCGCGATCGGCCTCGTCGGCTTCATCGTGTGGGCGCACCACATGTACACGTCGGGCATCAGCGTCAACACGCAGGCCTACTTCGTGTTCGCCACGATGGTGATCGCGGTGCCCACGGGCGTGAAGATCTTCTCGTGGATCGCGACCATGTGGGGCGGCTCGATCCAGTTCCGCCTGCCCATGATCTGGGCGCTCGGCTTCATCTTCCTGTTCACGGTCGGTGGCGTCACCGGCGTCATGCTGGCCAACGCCGGCGTCGACCGCTACCTCCACGACACCTACTACGTCGTCGCGCACTTCCATTACGTGCTGTCGCTCGGCGCCGTGTTCTCGATTTTCGCGGCCTACTACTACTGGTTCCCGAAGATGACCGGCTACATGTACTCCGAGTTCTGGGGGCGCCTGCACTTCTGGACGACATTCGTCGGCGCCAACGTGCTGTTCTTCCCGCAGCACTTCCTCGGCCTTGCCGGCATGCCGCGCCGCTACGCCGACTACCCGGATGGCCTCGCCTTCTGGAACAAGGTCTCGTCGTACGGCAGCTACCTCACGGCTCTTGGCACGCTGTTCTTCTTCATCGGCGTGTTCGTCGCGCTGTCTCGCAAGCAGCGTGTCGGCGAGAACCCGTGGGGCGTCGGCGCCACCACGCTCGAGTGGACGCTGCCCTCGCCGCCGCCGTTCCACCAGTACGAGACGCTGCCGCGCATCACGGGTGGCGATCACCACTGATCGCCGCACGCTGCGCCGGCTCGATGGGCGAGACCTCGAGGTTTCGCCCATCGTTTATCGCTCATCGGATGTCGGGTGGTCCTGACACCGCAGACTTGGGTGCAAGGCAATCGGCGCCGAGCTATCGGCGGATCACCCCCGCCGATAGCTCCGCGATCCGCAACCAACACGAACGAGGATGACGCTCCCGACATGACTGGAGCAGGCTTCAGGGTAGCGACGAGTGAGCGGACCGGCGGAGGCCAATCGGCCGGCCGCATCTCCGATTTCGTCGCCCTGCTGAAGCCGCGGCCGATGTCGGTTGTCGTGCTCACGGCGCTCGCCGGCTTGCTGGCGGCGTCCGCATCTCCTGGACTGCCGATGGCGCTCGTGGCGATGCTCGCCATCGCTCTCGGCGGCGGCGGGTCGGCGGTGCTGAACATGTGGTTCGAGAGCGATCTCGACGCGCGGATGGCCCGC
>JBGSQO010000661.1:0-6522 GCA_041738055.1 Filomicrobium sp. | reverse complement strand
CGGCCGCCACATGACCGCCGAGGCCGGCGTTACGCTCGCCGCCATCCAGGCCGAGGCCGAGCGGAACGGCCGCCTTTTTCCCTTGAGCCTTGCCGCCGAGGGCACCTGCCAGATCGGCGGCAACCTTGCGACCAACGCCGGCGGTATCGGCGTCTTAGCCTACGGCAACGCCCGCGAACAGGTCCTGGGTCTGGAAGTCGTGCTCGCCGATGGCCGCGTCTGGGAGGGGCTGCGCGCCCTGAAAAAGGACAACACCGGCTATGACTTACGCGATCTGTTCATCGGCTCGGAAGGCACGCTGGGCATCATCACCGCTGCCGTCCTGAAGCTGCGCCCTCGCCCGGCCGAGCGCCACGCCGCGCTCATCGCCGTCGCCGACCTCGACGCCGCACTTGCCGTGTTCAAGCAGGCCGAGGCGAAAGCCGGCAGCAGCCTCACCGCGTTCGAATTTCTGTCCGCATTTGCGTTGCAGGTCGTGCTGACCCACGCCGCCGGCACGCGCGAACCGTTTTCCGCCCGCTATCCATGGACGCTGTTGCTGGAGGTCTCCTCGGCCGAACCCGACGGCTCCGGCGCGGCCCTTCTCGAAGGCCTGCTGGACGGCCTGATGACCGACGGGCGGGTGCTCGACGCAATCCTGCCCCAGACCATGGCCCAGCGCGCCGACATCTGGCGCCTGCGCGAGGAATTGTCCGACGCCCAGCGCCAGGAGGGCGGCAGCATCAAGCACGACGTTTCGGTCCCGGTCGAGCTGATCCCCGAATTCATCGCCCGCGCCGATGCGATCGTGGACCGGGTCTGCCCCGGCGCGCGGCCCTGCGCCTTCGGCCATTTCGGCGACGGCAACATCCACTACAACGTCACCCAGCCCGTCGGCATGGACAAGGCGGCCTACCTCGCACTGTGGGGCGAGATGAGCGAGGCGGTGCATACGCTGATCGCCGAGATGGGCGGTTCGATCTCCGCCGAGCACGGCATCGGCCGCCTGAAGCGCGCCGAGCTGACGCGGTTCCGCTCGACAGTCGAACTCGACCTGATGCGTGCGCTGAAATCGGCCCTCGACCCGCGCGGCGTGCTCAATCCCGGCAAGGTTGTATGAGTTCATACCGAACCGCAGAAGTATTGACCTACCGCTCGGTACACCGCGCCTTCCAGCCGGCTCTCGGAACGAGTGTCGGAAGGTGCAAGCAAGACTCCCGCGCCTTCGGTCCGGCTCTCGGCGGTGCAGATGCGGAGTGGCGATCCGAAGCACCGGAGCAGCGAGCGTCAGAAGGCGCAAGCCAGAGACGATACCGCCCCGCCGACCGGTCGAACTCAACGTCCAGACGTCGGGCGGGGCGGGATCGTGCCCCAGGGCGTGGTGTAGCTGGCCGGCTCTGCGGGCTGCGGAGCGGATCGGCAGCGGGATGATGGTCGCGACGTCGGCCCGACCAGACCTCCCCGATCGGCATCGCCCCGGATAAAAGCTCGCACATCCGTGTCCACTTGAGCGGTTGCGTGGCGATCGCATCTCTGTATATTGCGCGGCTTCCAGCTGATGCTGAACGGAGGGGTGGCCGAGTGGTTGAAGGCGCACGCCTGGAACGCGTGTAGGCGGGCAACCGTCTCGAGGGTTCGAATCCCTCTCCCTCCGCCATAAAATATTGAAATTGCTTGAAAATTTACGTTTGTCGCGACTTCATCCCACAACTCATCCCACAGCGATGCAATGTTGGGCCATGCAACTCGTGTCCAGGCTGCCGGCTGCCACCTAGGCCCCGAGTAGCGCACCCATGACCAGAAGCACCCCGAAGGCCAGCACAATCGCGAACCCTGCGACCACCCGCGACAACGCGATCAGCAGCCCCTCGTTTTTTTGCAGGTGATACCTACCCACGGCGCTGGCGATTGCGGCGATCACGGGGATGCCTTGATTACCGCGGTGACAGCTGCCGGGATCACGCCTACCGCGAGTTCCGCAACCGTGGGTCGCTGGTCCGCCGAGTGGGGGTTCCCCATACAACGATTCGCTGGCGCCACCGTGGCGAACATGCCACACGCCCGCTGCGTGATACTAAACAATTTGTTAATTGTTTCAGATGCCTAGTACCGCTACGACTGTATCAACAGGTTTGCACAAGGCCGAACAGAGAAAAGTTACCTTGTCAAGCGGAACGGTGTTGATGTTGTCACGGTTACCACCTATAAAAGAGTTATAGGAAAAGCTGTCCGAACCTATAGAGCGTCGCTTCTTCGGCACCTGTTCGGAGCTTCATGGAGGACTGTAACATGAGGGGTATGGAAGAAATCCACAAACTCCTCTCTGGAGAGGGGCGAACCCTGAAGAACATCAAGTTCTTCCCGGGGAATGATCGTGGATTGACAAGCGAACAGCTAGCGCACGAAGCGCAGGTGATGCTTGAGGCCGCGCTTGCCAGCGGTCGAGATGCACCACCGGTTAGCGGTGTGGAAGCGATTGATCTCGCTGCTTTGTGAACTTTACAACGTTCGCGCTGGAATAACGTCGCGTCCGGGCTTGACCCGGGCGCTTTTTTTTGGTCAGAACGATGCTTATGAGCACAGAGGGTCTTAAGCGCATCATCGACGGGTTCGCGGGCCGTAGCAAGCTGCCCGTAGAGATTTCTGAGATCAGGGATGCCATCGTGGCATATGGATTTCGAGATGAAATCCTTATTCGCGGCGAAGCTGCAGACCCCGGTAAGGTTAGAGGGTTGTTCTACCAGTACACGAAGAATGATACCGTGTACGCTCCGCCAACTTTGTGCACAATAGTAGTCTACAACTCTCTTCTTCCTGTCCCATGGCAGAGGTTGGTGAGCGCTAAGGAGCTTGTGCACGTCTTTGACGGAGACATAGAACAGACCGACACACCAGACGAAGTCGTCGATTTGCTAGAAAAGCTCGTTGGCCCTATGTCGACTGACGACGCCGGTGTTGCCGACCTTATGGCGCTCTCTGACAAGTTGGCACTTTACAAGTGTCTCCCGCTGCTCATTCCTAGGGCAGCGCGCACCGCTGCTATTGCTCAGATCAGCAATGGAAACAGGTCGCTTGAGCAGATTGCTGCACAGGCTTGTATTCCAGAGGTATACTGTAAGCTGGTGCTAAGTGCCACATGGGAGCCGATTGAAGCTCGTCTGTTGGAACTGTAGCTTGAAGTTGGGGTGTGCGCCGTCAACTCCTTCGACAGACCTCAGTTCGGAAGCCCCTCGGCTGGGGCGGTCCGCATCCACGAGCAGCCACCAGCGGCAAGCCAATTCTCCAGCAACCGGCCGGCACGCTCGGCGGCCACGGCTTGCTCATCAGGCGGCATGTAGATCGCCGGTTCCAGTGCGTGGGCGAGCCCGACGAAGAACGCTCGATCATCTGAAAGCCTGCGGAACAGCTTGCGGCTCACGTAACCTTCCCACCGGGCTTGACCGGCGGCTTCCGCGATCCGCAGCGATAGCGCGTGCAGCCTTTCGACAACGCTTTGAGCCATCAGCTTAAATCCTTGACCGGGCGAAGCGGGCGTTACGGTCGAACGCAGCCGCAACACCCTGTTGCACCATTCCCGGCATCCCCTGCACCAGTTCAGCGCGCACCCGCGCTAAGTCCTCGGCGGTCACGCCGGGCGCGAGATTGAAGTTGTTGGTGAGCGCGACAGACACCTGTGGTGGCTGCGCCGACATGGCGTCACGGGCAGCCGCACCCACGTCTGGTAAGCGAAGCTCCACCGGGATGCGCCGGCCGTCGGGCAGCGGCACCGCGGCCTCGGGGCCAGCCTCGCCGAAGATGGCGGCCGTGTTGCTCGTGCCACCACCCGCGAAGCGCTGGAGCATCCGCGGGCCGCCGGGTGTCATTACCCCGCCACCAGCGAACGGAATGACGGACGTGGACCACGAGCCGATTGCGGGTGCTGCACTGGCGCCGCCATTGCCGAGCAGGGATTGCAGGAAGCCCGCGCCCCCGGCGGCACCTCCACCCTTGCCGAGCAGCCCGCCAAGCGCGGCCTCGATTGCTTGGTCGGCCGCGATATCGAGCAGCTTGCCGGCCACCCTGTCGAGTACACCCGCCAAGGCTTCCGCCCCGCTCTTGCCCTCGCGCAAGTCGTTGATGAACCCCTTGAGCGCGTTGCTGGAGGTGTCACGCACTTCGCCGAGCGCGTCACGCAGGTGCGCCATGGCGGCCGCCGCGTCGGCTGTGTCCGAAATCTCCTGTCGGCGCTGCGCTGTCAGTTCGACACCCGCGCGCCGGGCTTCGTTCAGCAACTCTTGTTCGATCCGCGCCCGGTGAAGCTCCACACCCCACAGCCCGGTCAAGTCGATCTCGCGTTCAAGCGCGCTCGTGTCGTCGCGGACGCGCTGCACCGCCCGCAGTATCTCAACCTCGGCAGCGGCGGCACCGTAAGCGCTGGCGAGCTTTTCGATTTCACCGCGCAATTCGGCAGTCACCGGAATTTTCGCGCGTTCAGCCGCCGCGTGAAGCGCTGCGGATACCGCGGCCTTCTCGGCTTCCGCAGCCGATTTGCCCGTTGCAAGCGCCTCGGCCACGAGCAGGGCCGTCCGCTTCACGATCTGGTCCACCTCGCGGTCATAAGCGTTTTGCTTGGCTTCCTTTGGCTTATCGGGAAAGACTTTCCCGCTCTTGACGGACAGGGCGAAGCTGCCGCCGCCTTGCATCTGCGTGATTGCGTCAATCGTGCTGCGTGTCGTCTCCAGTTCACCCCTGACCTTGGCCAAGTCCTCGGCGCCCTTGACCATCTTGGAGAAGTCCAACGCCTCTTGCATACTGCCGGCATTCCATCCGCTCGCGATCTGATCCTTTACCGACCTGATTGCATCGCGAAGGGTGATGCCCTTTTCAGCGTTGACGACGAAATCATCGCCGAGGACTTGGATCGACACCCACGAGCCCACAACGGCAATAAGCGCGCCGATAGCGAAAACGACCGACATGACGGGCGCGAGCAGGGCCGCGACAAGCCCCAAGGCGGTCCCAAGCCCGAGAACGATTTTGACAAGCATTTCCATGTTGTCGGCCAAGCTCTGAATAGCCTCGGCCGTCTTGCGAGACAGGCCCGACGTTTCGCCCATCTTGCCAACAACGCCAGTGAGCGCGGTTTCAAAGTTCACCCACGATTCCGCAATGGTCACGGGTGCGTTGGCGAAAGCCTCATCAACAACGGGCTTGATCTCCTGGAGCGCGGCCACCATGTCGCGGGCGCCGATTTCACCGTTGGCCGCCATTTCCAACAGCGCCCCGCCGGACACCTGAAACTTGCGGGTGAGCGCTTCCTGAACAACGCCCGCGTTTTCCATGATGCTGCGGAACTCGTCACCGTTGAGCGTGCCCTTGGTCAACGCCTGCGAGAACTGCAGCATGACGCTTGCCTGTTCCGAGGTGGTAGCCGCGCCCAACTTCAAGGCTTTCGAGAACGTCTCTGTGACCTCGGCCGCGGTGCGGGTGTCGAGGTTGAGCTTCTGCAGGGCGATTGCCGTGCGGGTGTAAAGCTGCGTGGTCGCGTTCAGGTCGGAACGGGTGCGGATAGAAAGCTCAACCATTTCCTGCGCGCTGGCGAGGGTGAGCCCAAAAACCTGCTCGGTGTTCTCCAGCGCCCGTTGCACCCCGGTCCACGCATCCGCGTAGACTTTCAGTTCATTCGCGCCAAGCCCCGCGCCGATGCCCGCGCCAATGCTCGCGAGGGCGTTACGGGCGTTGATCGCGGCGCTTGAAACCGTGGTGTTGAGGTTGCGCGCGAGTTGCGCGAAACGCGCGTCCATGGCGGCCAAGCGCCGGTCGGTGTCACGCTGCGCCGAGGCAAGCGCGAAGTTGTAACGGTCCATGTTGGCGGACAGCGTGACTTGCAGTTCCTCAATTGTGACCGCCATCGCGGAAGGTTCCTTTTCGGGTTAAGCCGCTACGGCGAACGGTTCGGAGGGGCCGCGCTCGACGAGCACGAAAAGCTGCGCGATCTGGAGGCCCCACCATGAGAAGTCACCGCCGTCGCAATCGCCGCTGATGAAAGCGAAGTTGCACGCTTCGCCGGTATCGACAAAGGTGACGATGCGCCAACGACCGAAAAGAGGAAGTGAAAACGAGTTCATTCGCGGGGCTCCAAGTGTTCGGGGTAAATCCTACCACAAATGAAGGCCCGCGTTCACCACTGCCCGCAATGGATTTTTATTGTTCCGTTTTCGCGAATGCTTAGATAGTTGCAGCAATGTCACGGCAATTGAGAAAATCGCAACGAAGCATTGAGAAAACAGCAACGAAGCATTGAGAAAACAGCAACGGAAACGTGTTGAAGGCAAAAGAAAAGCCGAGCGGCGAGCGCCCGGCTTTTTGCTTTTCATTTCTGGCTGATGGGTTAGAGAAGCGCGATTGCTGTTCCCTTTCGACCGGCTGCGACCGCCACCTTGCCGGCGGCTGCGAGCCCGTGGAGGGCTTCGTTCAACGTTGCAACGCCAACGCCGATCCGGGCGGCAAGACCGCGCTGCCCGCCCTCGATCCGGCCGCCGGCAGCCGCCAACTCGGCAAGCA
>JBGSQO010000656.1:0-6303 GCA_041738055.1 Filomicrobium sp. | reverse complement strand
GTCGCCGTCCTGCTGGCCGACACGGGGATCGACCGGACGCTGATTCCGCTGCTGGCGCGGGCGCGCTTTATTGGCGTGATGCTGGACACCTTCGACAAGGCCGCCGGAAGCCTGCCCGACGTGGTCTCCGGAGCCGAGCTGGAGGCGTTTGTCCGGTCGGCACGCGCAGACCGATTGGCCGTGGGTCTTGCCGGGAGCCTGCGAACAGGGCATATCGCCGCGCTGATGGCTCATGATCCCGACATTCTCGGCTTTCGCGGTGCGTTGTGCGAGAGGGGGGCACGGACCCGAACCGTCTCGCCTCAGGCTGTTATGGCCGTCAGGCAGGCAATCGACTTGGCCGCAGCGGAGCATCGCCCGGCGGCCCAATGAGACACTTGCCGGGTTCGCACCCGGCACCAGACCCGCGCGAGGAGCGCCCGAACGCCCATGTCCGATATTTCCGTGCTCGCGCATCGGTTGGGCGCTGCCGCCAACGTGGCGAGCTGCGACCGGATCTTCGTCGATCAGCTGGTTCTCGACTGCCACATCGGCGTCTATGCCGAAGAGCAGGGCATCACGCAGAAGGTGTCGTTCTCCATCGAAGCCGCCGTCGCCCCCGCCGTGCGTTCGCGCAAGGACGAGATCGTCGAGGTGCCGAGCTACGACGACCTGTCGAATGCCGTGAAGGCCGCGATCGCGGCCGGCCACATCAATCTCGTCGAGACCATGGCCGAGCACATCGCCGAGCGCATCCTCTCCGACAAGCGCATCGTCGAGGTGCGGGTACGGGTGGAAAAGCTGGAGCGCGGCCCGCGTGCCGTCGGCGTCGAGATCGTGCGACCGCGCCGGCGCGGATGAACCCAAGCGGACCGAACCGAGGGCAATCCGCCATGTCCGCGATCAACGTGGTCAAGATCGGCGGGAGCTTGGCGGAGACCCCGCTGCTGCTGCAGCGCGTGCTCGCCATCCTCACCGAGGCGAGCGTCCCGATCGCAGTCGTGCCGGGTGGTGGGCCGTTTGCAGAGGCCGTGCGGACGGCGCAGGCGGCTATGGGCTACTCCGATGTCGCCGCCCACCGCATGGCGATCCTGGCCATGCACCAGATGGCGGAAGTGCTGGTCGAGCGGCTGCCGCGTGCACAAGCCGTCATGCAACCTGCCGAGGTGGCGTTCTGTGCGGAGGCCGGCATGATCCCGGTGTGGCTGCCGTTGGACGAGATCGCCGATGTGCCCGAGCTGCCGCCGTCCTGGTCGGTGACGTCGGATGCGATCGCCGCTTGGCTGGCCATGCGGATCGGGGCTGCCCAGTTGCTTCTGGTGAAGGCGTGCGCGGTTCCCCGTGAGGCTGCACCCGAGGACCTCGCGGACATGGGCATCATCGATTCCGAGGCGGCCCGGTTGATCGCCGCGCACGGCATTGCGGCAACGGTGCTGGGGGAAGGCGATGAGGCCGCACTGGCCGGTCTGCTCAGGAGCCGCCGGGTGGGCAGCGTGATGGGCGCAGCGAAGGGCAGGCCATGAGCAAAGACGAAGTTGCAACGCCGCGCTGGGCGTGGGTGCTGACGGGATCGGGGCACTTCTTCAAGGAGAGCCTCGCCATCATGCGCACGCTCGACGCACTCGACGTGTTCGTCTCGGCCGCCGCCGAGGAAGTCCTCAGCATGTACAAGCAGGAGCTGGATCTTCCCGAAGGCACCCGCATCTACAAGGACCGGACGGCCTCGGCCGCGCCCGTCGGCAACTTCTACTACGGCGTCTATCATTCGCTGGTCGTGGCGCCCGCCACCTCGAATACGGTGGCCAAATGCGTCTACGGCATCTCGGATAATCTGGCGACGAACGTGTTCGCCCAGGCCGGCAAGTGCCGCGTGCCCGCCATCGTGTTTGCCTGCGATACGGCGCCTGAGATGGACACCGAAGCGCCCAAGGGCATGGTCAAGGTCTATCCGCGCCGCATCGATCTGGAGAATACCGAGCGGCTGAAGGCGTTTGCGGATACGGTCGTGGCCGAGACCCTGGCCGAACTCGAGGCGGCGGTGGCGGAGCGGCGGCTATGGCTGAAAAGCTCCTCCTCTTGACCGGCAAGCTCGCCGAGGACCGGCTGGCGCGCATCGTCGCCGAACTGGGGCCGGGTGAGATCGCTTGCGAGGTGAAGAGCGTCGGCATCAAGGTCGCTGCCCTGATGACGGAGGCGATCCTCAAGAACCGGCTCGCAGCCCCGATCGAGGCTGACCGTGTCATCGTCCCCGGCCGCTCGCGCATGGATCTGGTGAGCCTTTCGGCCCATTTTGGCGTGCCGTTCGAGCGCGGACCCGACGAGTTGATCGACCTGCCGGCCTTTCTGGGTCGTGGCGGCAAGCCGCCCGACCTCAGCCGCTACGATGTCCGCATCTTTGCCGAGATCGTCGAGGCGCCGCAGTTGACGGTTGAGGCAATCCTCGTGCGCGCCCGCCAGCATGCGGTGGCCGGCGCCGACGTGATCGATATCGGCTGCCAGCCGGAGGCGCCCTTTCCACATCTGGAGGAGGTCATTGCCGCCCTGAAAGTCGACGGCCTCAAGGTCAGCGTCGACTCCGGCGATCTGGGCGAACTGCGGCGCGGGGCGCTGGCCGGGGCGGATTATGTGCTGTCGCTCGATGAGACCAGCCTCGACGTGGTGGCGGGGACCGATTGCGTGCCGGTCCTGGTGCCGAAGCCCCACGGCGATCTCGCGTCGCTGATCCGCGCCATCGACAATGCGACCGCGATGGGCCTCCCACATCTGGCCGACCCGATCCTTGACCCCATCCACTTTGGCTTCACGACTTCGCTGGAGCGCTACGCCGAGCTGCGCCGAATGCGCCCCGATGTTGAGATCCTGATGGGAACCGGCAACCTGACCGAGCTGACCGAGGCCGACAGCCAGGGCGTCACGGCCATGCTGATGGGCGTCTGCTCGGAACTGGCGATCGGCAATGTGCTGATCGTGCAGGTCTCGCCCCATACCCGCCGCACGGTTCACGAGCACGATGCCGCCCGCCGGCTGATGTTCCGGGCGAGGGAGGACGGCAGCCTGCCCAAAGGCTACGGCGGCGGCCTGCTCTCCCTCCACGACTTGCAGCCGTTTCCGCTGGAGCCGGCCGAGGTCGCCAACATGGCCGCCGGCATCAAGGATGCGAACTTCCGTATCGCGGTGAGCACCGCGGGCGTGCACATCGCCAACCGTGCCGGCCATCACGTCGCGACCGATCCGTTCGAGCTATTCCCCAAACTCGGGGTCGAGGCCGACGGCAGCCATGCGTTCTATCTCGGCTACGAGTTGGGCAAGGCGGAGATCGCGTTTCGCTTGGGCAAGCGCTATGTGCAGGACCAGCCACTCGCCTGGGGCATCGCCGCGGATGTGGCCGGCGAGGACCTGACGCACCACGCGCCGGAAGGGGCGACCCTGCAAGCCAAGAAAGCGCGCAAGACGCGAACGCGCACAATGGCTGAAGGCGGAGCCCCGGAGGAGGAGACGAGCGATGCCGATGATCGTCGAGACGATCCTGACGACGAAGGCCCTGACGGGTGAGCTGCACATTGCGCCGCTGGGCCTGATCGCCGAGGGCGAACGCTGGGTCATCGCGCCATTCAAGCCGTCGCGCACCCTCGACAATCTGCGGCAAAACCCGGTCGCGGTGGCCAGCCACGTCGACGATGTGCGCATCTTCGCCGGCTGCCTCACGGGCCGCAAGCAATGGCCGGTCCGCGGCGCCGAGACGGTCGACGGAGCGTATCTGGAGGCGGCAGTTTCGCACCGGGAGCTGAAAGTCGAGGACGTCAGCGAGGACGAGGTTCGCCCCCGCTTTTCCTGCGCCGTCGTGCATGCGGGCAGTCACAAACCGTGGGCGGGCTTCAATCGCGCGCAGGCCGCCGTGATCGAGGCCGCCGTCCTGGTCTCCCGGCTCCACATGCTGCCGCGCGAGAAGGTCGAGAGCGAGTTGGCCTACCTCCAGATCGCCATCGACAAGACCGCCGGAGACCGCGAGGCGGAAGCCTGGGGCTGGCTGATGGAGAAGGTCGAAGCGTGGCGGCTGTTGAAGTGAAGTGCGGGGGCTGCGCCCCCCCGGACCCCGCGCAGGCGAAGCCTGTTTTCTTCCAAGTGATGGTTCCAAGGGCTCATCCCGACCCGTAGACGTTGTGACACGCCTCTCGGCAGACCGCGCCTTCCGGCCGGCTCTCGGAACGAGTGTCGGAAGGCGCAGGCAAAAAACTCGCGCAGCCCCCGCCTTCACTATCGGCAGGTTGGAACTCCCGCGGGGCGGTTGATCAGCCGGTCGCCGAGGGAACTGGCCGTGCCATCGGCATCGCCTCGGCCTTTTAGGCGACGAGCAGGGCGAAGGCGTAGTCGAACGCCGTCTCTTTCAGCGAGTCGAAGCGCCCCGAAGCGCCGCCGTGGCCGGCGGCCATGTTCGTCTTGAGCACGATGAGGTTCTCGGAGGTGTTCATCGTCCGGAGCTTGGCGATCCACTTGGCCGGCTCCCAGTACGTCACGCGTGGGTCGGTGAGCCCGGCGAATGCCAGGAGATGCGGGTAGGCCTGAGCTTTCACGTTGTCATAGGGGCTGTAGGAGGCGATCAGCGCGAAGTCCTCTGCGCTCTCGATCGGATTGCCCCACTCGGGCCACTCCGGCGGGGTCAGCGGCAGGCTGGCATCCAGCATGGTGTTCAAGACGTCGACGAAGGGGACATCCGCGATCACGCCGAGGAACAGATCGGGCGCGATATTGGCGACGGCTCCCATCAGCATGCCGCCGGCAGAACCGCCATTGGCGACGATGCGACCGCGCTGCGTGAAGCCTTCCGCCACGAGATGCTCGCCGGCTGCAATGAAGTCGGTGAAGGTGTTGGGCTTCATCGTGCGCTTGCCGGTCGTGTACCAGCGGTAGCCCTTCTCCTTGCCGCCGCGGATGTGGGCGATGGCATAGATGAAACCGCGGTCGACGAGCGACAGCCGGGCGGTGGCGAACGAGGCCGGGATCGAGATGCCGTAGGCACCGTAACCGTAGAGCAGCACGGGCGCCGAGCCGTCGAGCGGCGTATCCTTGTGGTAGAGCAGCGAGACCGGCACCAATTCGCCGTCGGCCGCGGGGGCCTGCAGGCGGCGGGTCACGTAATCGGCCGGCGTATGCCCGCTCGGCACCTCCTGGCGCTTGCGCAGCACGCGGGCGCGGCTCTGCATGTCGTAGTCGTAGACCTCGGCCGGCGTGGTCATGGACGAATAGGTGAAGCGGACCGCCGTCGTGTCGAACTCGTAGCCGGAAGACAGGCCGAGCGCGTAGGCCTCCTCGGGAAACGCGATGGCGTGTTCGGCTCCGTCGTGGAGCTGCGTGATGACGATGCGCGGCAGCCCGTCCTCCCGCTCCAGGCGCGCCAAATGGCCGGCAAACGCGGTCAGCTCCAGGATCAGCCGGCCCGGCTTGTGGGGGACGAGTTCGGTCCAATTGGCCATCGACGGGTCGGTAAGCGGGGCCGTGACGATGCGAAAGTCCTCGGCTGCCCCGGAGTTGGTGAGGATGACGAGGCGGTCGCCCTGGTGCTCGACCTCGTATTCGTGGCCGTTCTGGCGGGCCGCCACGAGCCGCATCGGGCCGGTCGGATCATCGGCCTCGATCAGGTGGACCTCGCTGCTCTCGTGATCATGGACGACGACCAGGACGAAGCGGTCCGACTGGGTTTTCGAGATGCCGACGAAGAACCCGCTGTCGGCCTCCGCGTAGACGCACACGTCCTCGGCCACAGGCGTGCCCAGCACATGCCGCCAGACGCTCTGCGGCCGCTGATCCTCGTCGAGCTGCACATAGAACAACGTGCGCCCGTCGTTGGCCCAGACGGCGCCGCCGCGCGTATTCTCGATGCGGTCGGGAAGGTCGAGGCCCGTGTCGAGGTCGCGGATGCGGATGGCATAGAGTTCGGAGCCCTTGTCGTCGACGGCATAGGCTAGGTAGCGATGATCGGGGCTGTGGGTGCTGGCGCCCAGCGACCAGTAGGCGCGCTCCTTGGCTTCGAGGTTGCCGTCCAGGATCACGCTGGCCTCCCCGCCCGCGCGCGGCTGCCGGCAGATTTCGGGATACTGCTGGCCGGTCACATAGCGCGAGAAATAGGCGTAGGGGCCGTGCGGGGTCGGCACCGTGCTGTCGTCCTGCTTGAGCCGGGCCTTCATCTCGGCAAACAGCCGGTCGCGCAAGTCCGCGGTGCCGGCGAGCGCGGCCTCGGTATAGGAGTTCTCGGCCTCGAGATAGGCACGGATCTCAGGGGCCAGCGCGCTGGGGTCGCGCATCACCTCCCGCCAGTTGTCGGCCCGG
>JBGSQO010000600.1:0-4454 GCA_041738055.1 Filomicrobium sp. | reverse complement strand
GGCCGCCCGCCGCTCAGGCACGCTGACCACCGCGCGCCATGCCGACGAGCAGGGCCGCGACGTGTTCGCCATCCCCGGCAACCCGCTCGACCCGCGCGCCGAGGGGACCAATCATCTGTTGAAAACCGGCGCCATCCTGGTCACCGACCCCGAAGACGTGCTGGCCCACCTGCGCCGCTTCGGCGGACATGGCGCAGGCGCCTTCCGAGAGGCAGTCGGCGTATATCCCGAGCCGACTTCAGACCTCCCGAGGGAGCCCTTGCCGCCGCCCGAAGACCCTGGCGATGATGAGCAGGCCCGCGTCGTGACCGCGCTCGGGCCGGCCCCCATCGACATGGACGAGATCGCCCGCGCCACCGGCCTGCCGATCAGAATCATCCGAACGATCCTGATAGATCTCGACTTGGCCGGCCGCATCGAGCGGCACGGCGCGCAGCTCGTCTCGCTCCGCACCTGAGGCAAACGCACGCCTACCCCTTGCGCGCGAGCTCATAGGCTGCCAACAACCTCTCCGCGAGCTGCTGGCGCCCGGTGCGTGCGGCCATCTGCTGCAGCTCGAGGATCATATCGGCCAGATAGTCCGCATAATCGTCGCGCTCGGGTTGGCGTCCCGGCTCTCCGTCGGACCCTCGTGTTGCAGGCGCGCCTTCCAGCTGTCCCATTCGCTTGCCCCCAATCGTCAATTTCCGCTTATCAACCTGAAGTAGTTTTATACGTTAACAGCACAACCAGAGGAGATCAATGGTCGCGTGCATCATATTCCCACCCGCTTCGACAGGCCCGTTTGACAGCTGGGCGGCGATCCACCATGTTCCGGCCGCCCTATTGATGGCTGCATGCGCCTTCGCAATACGACCGTCGGTTCGATCGAGCGCGCTGCCTAGCCCTTGAACATCAGTACGTTAGAGCCCTCTCGGCTCGCCCGTGCGCAGCCGCAAACGAGCCCAAATGAACGTTGTCATCGTCGAATCCGCCGCCAAGGCGAAAACCATCAACAAGTATCTCGGGTCGAGCTACAAGGTCATCGCCTCGTTCGGTCACGTGCGCGACCTGCCGGCCAAGGACGGCTCGGTGAAGCCCGACGACGACTTCGCCATGGCCTGGGACGTCGAGCCCAAGTCGGCCAAGATCATGTCGGAGATCGCCAAGGCCGTAAAAGGCGCCGACAAGCTGATCCTGGCGACCGACCCTGATCGCGAAGGCGAGGCGATCTCCTGGCACATTCTTGATATCCTGACCCAGAAGAAAGTGCTGAAGGGCGTCCACGTCGAGCGCGTCGCCTTCAACGCCATCACCAAGCAGGCCATCACAGAGGCACTCAAGCACCCCCGCCAGATCGACGGGCCGCTGGTCGACGCCTATCTCGCCCGCCGCGCGCTGGATTATCTCGTCGGATTCACGCTCTCTCCGGTGCTCTGGCGCAAATTGCCCGGCGCCCGTTCGGCCGGGCGCGTGCAGTCGGTCGCCCTGCGTCTCGTGTGCGATCGCGAGGATGAGATCGAGCGCTTCAAGACCGAGGAATACTGGACCATCGACGCGACGCTCAAGACGGCGCGCGGCGACGGCTTCCAGGCCCGGCTGGCGGCCATCGCCGGCACGCAACTGAAAAAGCTCGACATTAAGGACGAGGCGACCGCCAAGGCGATCAAGGCGGCCATCGAGAAGGGCCTGTTCAAGGTCACGCGCCTGGAGAAGAAGGCGGTCAAGCGTAACCCGTTCCCGCCGTTCGCGACCTCCACCCTGCAGATGGATGCCTCCCGCAAGCTCGGCTATTCAGCCAAGCAGACCATGCAGCTCGCCCAGCGCCTGTATGAAGGCGTCGATATCGGCGGCGAGACGGTCGGCCTCATCACCTATATGCGAACCGATGGCGTGCAGATCGTGCCGGAGGCGGTGAGCGCCATCCGCGGCCTGATCGCGCGCGAGTACACCCAGCGCTACGTCGCCCCCTTCATCCGCGAGTACAAGACCAAGGCCAAGAACGCCCAGGAGGCGCACGAGGCCATCCGCCCGACCGATCCGGCCCGGCGCCCGCAGGACGTGGCCAAATACCTCGATAAGGACCAGGCCCGCCTCTATGAGCTGATCTGGAAGCGGTCGGTGGCGAGCCAGATGGCCTCGGCTGAGATGGAGCAGACCAGCGCCGATATCGAGGTGAAGGGCCGCGACAGCAAGCTCTACATGCTGCGCGCCACCGGCTCGGTCGTCGTCTTCGACGGCTTCCTCAAGGTCTACGAGGAGGGCCGCGACGACCGCGTCCGCGTCATCGACAAGGGCAAGGAGGATACCGCCGAGGACGACGCCGACAGCCGCCGCCTGCCACAGCTGGCCGAGGGCGAGACCGTCACCGACGAGGGAATCGCTGCCGAACAGCACTTCACTCAGCCACCGCCGCGGTATTCGGAGGCCACGCTCGTCAAGCGCATGGAGGAGTTGGGCATCGGCCGGCCGTCGACCTACGCCTCGACGCTCGCCGTGCTGCAGGAGCGCGAATACGTCCGGATCGAGAAGAAGCGGCTCATCCCCGAGGACAAGGGACGCCTCGTCACGGCCTTCCTGACCGGCTTCTTCCGCCGTTATGTCGAGTACGACTTCACGGCGGATCTGGAAGAAAAGCTCGACCTCATCTCCGACGACAAGCTGGAATGGAAGGCCGTCTTGCGCGACTTCTGGGCTGATTTCATGGGCGCCGTCGACGGCACCAAGGACCTCACCATCACGCAGGTGCTGGACGCCCTCAACGACATGCTGGGCCCGCACATCTTCCCCGTGAAGGAGGACGGCAGCGAGCCGCGCGCCTGCCCCTCCTGCGGGACAGGCCAGCTCAGCCTCAAGATGTCGCGCCAGAACGGCGCCTTCATCGGCTGCAGCAACTACAACAGCGAGACAACACCCTGCCGCTACACGCGCCAGCTGTCCCAGTCGGCTGCCGGCGACGACGGCGCCCAACTGCTCGACGGCAAGTCGCTCGGCGTCGATGAAAAGACCGGCCTGGGCGTCACCATCCGCAGCGGCCGTTTCGGCACCTATCTGCAGCTGGGCGAGGCGACCGACTACGACGGGGGCGAGAAGCCGCGCCGCTCGTCGATCCCCAAGGGCATAGATGCAGCCAATGTGGACTTGGCCACCGCACTCAAGTTGCTGAACCTTCCGCGCGAAGTCGGCACCCACCCCGAGGGCGGCACGATTCTCGCCGGGCTCGGCCGCTTCGGCCCGTTCATCGTGCACGAGAACGGCAAGGACAAGACCTACGTCAATCTCGAAAGCATGCAGGACGTATTCGAGATCCAGGGCAATCGCGCCGTCGTTCTGCTGGCGGAAAAGAAGGCCGGCGGCGGCAAGAGCCGCTTCCAGCGCGGGCCGCAGGTGTTGAAGGACCTGGGCGAGCATCCCGAGCTGTCCGGCCCGGTGCAGATCCTGGCCGGCCGCTATGGCCCCTACATCGCCCACAACAAGGTCTACGCCAACGTTCCCAAGGGCAAGGAGCCCGAGGCGGTCAGCATGGCCGAAGCCGTCGGGTTGTTGGCTGAGCGTGCGGCCAAGGGGGGCGGCAAACCGGCCAAGAAGAAGGCCGCGCCCAAATCCGAGAAGCCGGCGGCCAAAAAGCCCGCAGCCAGGAAGCCCGCCGCCAAGAGCAAGGCCAAGGCAAAGCCCAAGGCCGAAGAGTAACACCGAAGCGCAGAAGGCGCGCGCCATATCTGGGTAGGCCGCGCCTTCCGACGCTCATTGTAAGCGCCGCTCAATAGGCGCGGACTGCCAAGACCGAGGCGTCCAAAAGTCTTTCGGATGGTATCCGTGAGCCGTGGTGGGTCTGTCGTCAGCCAGCAAACCGGCCCAATGCCCAAATTGGCCCCAGCGCCAAGCTCGAATACGCCCGCAATTTCAACGGCACTTCGGCTGATTGGCGCTCCCTACGGGAGTCGAACCCGTCTTTCAAGATTGAAAATCTCGCGTCCTAACCGATAGACGAAGGGAGCGTGGGAGGGAACGTATATGGGCGTTTTCCTGCAGTTGCAAGCCACTGTGACGCTTGCGGCTGTGGCAGCCTGTCCTACTCGGCGACACCAGCATGCGGTCTCATGAACGTCAGCCGCACGTGCGCGGATCGGCGGCATCCTCGACCATCAGCTCGATTTTCTCACGCCCGCCCCAGGTATCGCGCCTGAGCGTCCCGCAGACGTGCACCGGCAGGCCTCCGGCCGCCGCCAGTAGCAGATCGCCCAACGGCTGGCTTGCCGCCCGGAACGCCACCGCATCGAGCTTGGAGCCGTCGCCAGCTTCCAGGGTGAGGCGGATATGCGTCTCGCCGACGATCTTGGCGAAGCGCACGCGATGGGCGGGGAACACGAACCGCGGCTGCGGATTGCCCTGGCCGAACGGACCGGCGCGGTCCATCAGCGTGAGCAGGTCCGTCGTCACCGCGCCCGGCGTCAGCGCGCCGTCGATCTCCAGCG
>JBGSQO010000620.1:0-1968 GCA_041738055.1 Filomicrobium sp. | reverse complement strand
GTTCGTCGGCAAAAATGATGCGCGGACGGGTGGCGAGCGCCCGCGCACTGCGACGGTAGTCCTTGGCATTTCGCTCGTAGCCGGCAAACAGCAGCAGGATGTCGCTTCGGGCGCAGCCGGCCGGCTGGAACGAATAGACCGTTATCGGCCGACCGCCAGCCGTGACGATGTGCTGATCGTTTCGGCCGGGAAAGATTGCAGCGTCGGCGTGGCTCCGAGGCATGAGGAAAAAGGTCACGATGAGAATGGCTCCCATGAGCAGAGACCGCGGCGTGTCGGGACAGGATGCAGGCCCGCTTGTCTTTTCGACGAAAGGCGCGGCGTCGGACGTGATGTCCAAACTCAGCCCTCCCGCATGCCGTGCATGAAGGTTTTCACGATCGGGGCGGTGAGATAGTCGAGCACGGTCCGCTCCCCCGTCTTGATGAAGACGTCCGCGCCCATGCCGGCGAGCAGGGTCTGCCCCTCGGCGCCGATGGGCCTGCGGTCGAGCGTGATGCGGGCCAGATAATATGGCAACCCCGTCGCGGGATCGGTGAGGCGGTCGGCCGAGACGCTGTCGAGCCGGCCGGCAAGCGGCTGCGCATAGCGGCGGTTGAGGGTGGCGAGGACCACGTTGGCGGCAAGCCCCGGACGGACGACCTCGATATCCTCCGGTCGCACGCGGGCCTCGACGATCAGCTGATCGTTCTCCGGAACGATCTCCATCAGCGTTTGCCCGGCCGCGATCACGCCACCCAGCGAGTGGACCTGCAAGTTGACGACGGTGCCGGCGATGGGGGACCGGACCTGTGTGCGGGTGAGGATATCCTGAGCCGCCGTCAGTTCGCGCGAGAGCTGATAGGCCTTGGCCTGAACATCCCGCAATTCGGCGGTGACGGTTGCAGCGGTTGCAGCCTTCAGCTCCTTCTGCTTCAGCTCGAGTTCCAGGATCTCCTGCTCGGCCCGGGCGATTTCGGAGACGAGCGCGCCGCGCTGGCCTTCAAGCTCCGCATGGCGGGCCTGCAGGTCGAGATAGCGGCTCTTGCGCATCAGCTTCTTGTCGAACAGCACCTGCGCATCAGCCCGCTGCTCGGCCACGAGCCGGGCTTGGCGCTCAACGGCGGTGATACGTCCGGCATAGCCCTTCTTCTCCTCGGCGAGCTGGCTGATCTTCTTGTCAATGACGGACAGCGTCTGGCGCTCGAGTTCGCGGCGGGAGGCGAACACCTTCAGCTGGGCAGCCATCGCCGTCTGGCCTGCTGCGACCGTCGCGCCCGTCAGCGGCTGAGGGAACGCGATCGCAGCCAAGCCGTCGCGCTCGGCGGTCAGGCGGGCTGTGGCAGCGAGCGCCTCGAAGTATTCGGTCTCGAGACGGTCGACATTGGCCGACACCGCCACATCCCGCACGTCGATCAAGACATCTCCTGCGGAGACCCGGTCGCCATCGGCCACGCGGATCTTGGCGACGATGCCACCCTCCAGATGTTGGACGGCCTTGCGGTAGCTCTCCACACTGACGACGCCGGAGGCGATGACCGCGCTACTGAGCGGCGCGAGCGCGCTCCAGGAGACGAGGCCCACGAGGAAGACCGCGCACAGGCCGAGCCCGAGAATGACCGCCATGACAGGGAACGGCCGGCTGCGCCGACGGCGCGATTGCCGGGGGGCGGTCGCCTCCGATACCGTTGCCTTGTTGTTGCGGTCGGATGTCTTGTGGGTCATCACGCCGCCTCCCCTGCCGAAACGTCGAAGCTCTTTCGTGCCGCGCGCTCGGCCCGGTGCGCCGCGTAGGCGGCCGCACTCTCGAACAGTCGCGAGCGGGACGTTTGCGACAGCACCAGAACCTTGCTGGCGACCGGCACGAAGGTGTCGGACTGCGCGGTCACGACGACGACCGCGCCACGATCCCGCGCGGTGGCGATGGAGCGCGAGATGCGACGGATGATCTTCTCGTCCACATTGGCCTCCGGCTCGTCGAGGACGATG
>JBGSQO010000607.1:0-1728 GCA_041738055.1 Filomicrobium sp. | reverse complement strand
GTCCGCCCGTTCCGCCCCCCGGCGAGGCCATGCAGCTTCTGAGGGTTGCGCCGCTGCGCGAAAGCTCGGGTGTCGTCGTGCGCATGCCGACACGCGTTCCGGCGATCCCGGCTCGGGGGCCGGGAGGCCGGGAAGGCGCGGTCGACCGAGAGGTGTGTCAAAACTTCTGCGGGTTGGTGCCACACGTTGCACAAGAAGGACTGAGCCGATGGATTTGGGCCTCGCACCCGCCAAGTCGTGGGTCCGCGCCTGGGATGTGCCCACGCGTCTGTTTCACTGGGCGCTCGTGCTGCTCATCTTTTTGTCGTGGGCCAGCTTTCGCTACTCGGAAGCTCTGGGCGACCACCTGCTGAAGGTGCATCGCTGGTCGGGGCTCGCGATCCTGATCCTCCTGGTCTGGCGGCTGATGTGGGGCCTCTTCGGGTCCTCGACCGCGCGCTTTTCGAGCTTCGTGCGGGGACCGATGAGTTCAGTCGGCTACCTTCGCGATCTCGTCACGGGTCGCGAGCGCAAGTTCCTCGGTCACAATCCGGCAGGCGCGCTGATGGTGCTGGCTCTGCTCGCGGTCGTCGGTGCCCAGGCCTGTCTCGGGCTGTTCACGGTCGAGCACAACGACCTGACGGCAGGTCCGCTCTATCGGCTGCTGTCGGAGGATGCGGTCAAGCAGATCTCGCGGTGGCACCGCTGGGCTTTTTATTACGTCATGGTGCCGCTGATCGTCCTGCATGTGGTGGCAAACGTGCTCTATGGGCTCCTCAAGGGCGAACCGCTGATTGCAGCGATGATTTCCGGCCGCAAGCCGGCCTTGGCCTACGAGGACGCCGATGCCGTCGACGTCCCCTCGCGCCCCCTGCTGCTTGCGCTGTTTGCGCTCGGGGTTGCAGCCGCGGCGATCTTGGGTGGTATCGTGGCACTCGGCGGGCGATTGCCATGATGTATTAAGTCGTTCGGACGAACGGCGGCCGGGGCCGCTACCCGGGCGGCGGGGAGACTTCGTGCGCTTTCGAAGCGTCAGCACCGGGACGGCGGGCAGCCCTTCCAGTGCCAGGGGTGCCACTCGATTGCGCCGGAGCCATGGGCACCGGCGTGTGGCTGCGACGACGTCATGAGGCCATGCCGCGCCCGGCGAGAATAGCCTTGATCTCGTCGAGGATGGCCGGATCGTCGATGGTCGCCGGCATCTTCCAGGCTTCCCCGTCGGCGATCTGGCGCATCGTGCCGCGCAGGATCTTGCCCGAACGCGTCTTGGGCAGCCGCGGCACCACCATCACCGTCTTGAATGCGGCCACCGGACCGATCTCGTCGCGCACCAGCTTGACGACCTCCGCCTCGATGTCCGCGGCCGGCCGCGACACGCCGGCGTTGAGTACGATGAACCCGGCCGGCAGCTGGCCTTTCAACTCGTCGTGCACGCCGATCACCGCGCACTCGGCCACGTTCTTGTGGCGGGCGACGACCTCTTCCATCTGGCCGGTCGATAACCGGTGTCCAGCGACGTTGATGACGTCGTCGGTGCGCGCCATCACGTAGGCGTAGCCGTCGGCGTCGATGAAGCCGGCGTCCGAGGTCGTGTAGTAGCCGGGGAAGGCCGCCAGATAGCTGTCGCGAAAGCGCTGGTCGGCGTTCCACAGGGTCGGCAGGCAGCCCGGCGGCAGCGGCAGCTTGATGGCGAGCGTCCCCGGCTGACCGGCAGGAACCGGATGGCCGCCGTCGTCCAGGCATTCGAGC
>JBGSQO010000591.1:0-22640 GCA_041738055.1 Filomicrobium sp. | reverse complement strand
GGGCCGCCCTGAGGCATGGCACGAGCGCCGCCGCACGTCGCTCTCGACCCCCTCGCCCCGCACTCGCGATGGGGAGGGCGAGGGTGAGGGGCGGCCGCGTGCTCCGAAGCAGCGGTTGGTGCTGGGATGGGAGCGGGTGTGGTGGAGGGAGCCAGGGCCAATTTTGCAAGCGTCATGCGGTCGAGACGCGGAAAGTCCCGACATTGACGGGCGGCGCCACGACCGTGTCTCGATGGCTGAAGGTCATGGCAGTGTTCCCGCCGGGAGCGGCCGTGGAGGGCAGTTCGGCCTGGGGCCAAAAGTGCCAAAAGACCGCAACGGATCATCAGACAAAGTGTGCTCTTGGTGCCCAACGACAGACCGACTGTGATGACTGAATTGCTGCATCGCGGCATACCTGTTGGATATCTGAGCGGTCACATGGGGCCGCAGCGAGCCCTATCGTCAAGCCAAGAAGGCTTTGGCGCCGCACGGAGGTCTGAAGTTCCAGTATTGCTGGCCAGAAATACGACTCCGCACTCACGAAAGCTCGCGATAATCGAAAAGACGATAATGACCAGACAAAACCAGTTGAACACTGGCCAAATGCACAATCATGAATTGCTGCCCGGCACAATTCTCGCGATCAAAGCGGCGAGTTCCGATTGCCGCGAAACGCCCACTTTTGCGAAAACGCGCTTCAGCACGGTGCGGGTCGTCTCCTCGGAGACACCCAATTCCCTTGCGGACTCGCGGGGCGTGCGACCGGCGGCGACACGGCTGGCCACCCTTGCCTCGCCGAGTGTAAGTCCGAGGAGGTCTCTTAGGATCGCCGGATCAGCGAACTGGTTTGGTCCCGATTGCAGAGCCATGATCAGCAGGCGGGCATCGAGAAACACCTCACGAATAGCAATCTTGTCGCTCGGCCGTAGCCGTGGTCCTGGAACCGGATGAACGTAAACGGCGACGCGTCCCCCATTTCCGTCAGCGAGCATGATGGCACGCGATGGGAGGGCCTGTTCGCCCACAACTTCGCCAGTCGCAGCTTTGCAGGTGGCGTAGAATGTGTCTCGCCAGGGGCCATCCGCAACCAGTCTGCCATCAACGAGTTTGAGGTCACGACCTATGACGGCGCCCATTGCCGTGTTGGCAAACAGCGGTCGCCGCGCTGCGTCCAGCAGCATGATGCCGCATTGCAACCGCTCGAGCGTCTCCCCCAGCGCTTCAAGTGTCGATTCGGCCTCCAGTAGCCGCATCGATAACGCCAGCGACCGCTCCACGTGACGGGTCAACGCAAAGTAGCTATCGAGTTCCGCCTCGGTGAAAGGCCCGCGTCCCAGTCTACCCTGCAGCGTGACGATGACCGGCGTGTCGTCCTTGGGTGAAACGAATGCTCCCATGAAGGGGCCGAGGCCATGCCGTGCCCGGAAGTCTGTGTAGAAGGGGTGGGTCGCGATTTCCGTGGCCGTCGCCAGATGCTGATCAGTGTAACAGGCGCGGTCGCTTGTCACGCTGATCTCGATCGAACGAGGCACCATGAAATCGAGTTGCCAAGCGCCCGCCTCGTATTCCGCGGCCGCCAGTTCGAGTCCAGGCGAAACGATTGTAGCAGCTGAACTGTCGGGGCGGCGGATCAGGAGGACGGTGCCAACCGCGTCGAAGCACGCTGCCATGGCAGCAAGGGCCTGCGGCCAAGCCTCCGGAGCATTCGCGGCAGCGTAGATCGCTTCGATTGCTGTGTCGCGCAAGCCGGTCATCATGTCATCTCTCACGAGCAAATCGTGTGTGCCTCGTCACAGCAACGCGCGAAGCAGACGAAAAGTCTTTGTCAGCAGCTTGAAAACCGTACTCAAATATCGCCCGTAAGTCACGGCGCAGACTGTGTTAACGAACAGCACCCCGTTGATCCGACCTGTCCTTCCAGCCAGCGAAACCATTCCTGCATGATCCCTTCCCCGGAATTGCGATCACTGGTTGTCGAGGATGCTGCCGAGGTGGCCCGCTGGTTGCGCGACCACGATGCGCATCTTGAAGCCGATCAGCCGACGCTGGCGCGCGCAATCCAATGGCTGTTGGCCGAGGAACGCCTGCGCGGCATCTTGATCGAGCATCGGCCGGGCAGCGATGTCCACCAGTCCGGCATCCTCGGTGTCGGCCTCTCCGGCTTCGTTCGGTTCGCAGATCCGGTTGCCCTTGCCCAATCCGCGCAACCAACACCTTTTCTCCTGCCGCGGCTCATCCTGCAATCTGGCAGTTCCAAGCCGCCCCCGTTGCTCGGCCGGCGGGAGATCGGCGTGGCGAATGCGGGAGCTGGGCTCGAGCTTGTGGCCCATCTGATGCTCGGCAACTGGGACTTGGCCCACCCGCTTTGGAGAAGTGTCGCCATCCTGTCGCACGAGGCCTATGTCCGTGATCACCGCGGCTACCACATCCGCCGCGCCTGGCAGGAAGACTGGAAGCGTGAGCCCGACATCTATATCGCCGCAGGCTACCGCCGACATGCCGCTGCCGACCTGCCCGTCACCACGAGCGGGATCGGGCTGCGTCGCCGTCACCTCTACGTTGCCGAGGCCTCCGAGGTGGCATCGCAGGCCCCGGGCTCCAGCGTGTCGTTCGCCTTGCAATACCGGCGGCCCCGCTGCCGCTTCACCGAGGCGGAGCAGAAGGTGCTGCTCGCCGCTCTCGACGGGCTGACGGACGAGGAAGCAGCCGCTCAACTCGGTGTCAGTCTGAACACCGTTAAGTCGCAGTGGCGCTCGCTCTATCAGCGGGTCGGGGAGAACGCCCCCGACATCCTGCCGGATCAGTCGAGCGACGGCTGCGACGTTCGTGGTCGCGAGAAGCGGCGCAACGTTCTGGCCTACGTCGGCCGCTATCCGGAGGAATTGCGCCCCTACGCGTGGCCACCCGATCGGTCTTAACCATCGCACAGGCCGATTTTCCGGCTTCACCCCAATAGGGTGAGGCGGCCCGCGCGCGCGCAGGTTAACACTTTGCTGATGGAAGGGCCGTTCTGCCGCGCTCAGTCCCCAAATGGGGGATGCGGCGGGGTGCGGGTCGCGCCATAAATTTGAGCGGCCGATTGCCGTTGTCGATTTGGAGGATGTTCACATGGCAAACGAAATCGGCCTGGAGACGCTGGACACCACCAATCGGGTATTAGTTGCCACGCTGGTAGTTTCCGGGGGGACGCTGCCTTCTGCTCCCGTGTTCGTCTTGAGTGGGCCCGACGTCGGCGCTTTCGAGATCGAAGGCTCTCAGATCTTTCTTCGGGCCGGGGTCTCGCTCGATTATGAGGTCAAGGCGGCTTACGACATTTTTGCGACCCTGATACCGCCTCCAAACTTCACGGCGCCTCCTCCTTTACCGATTGCTTTGACGATCGCCAATGTAGCACCGGCACTTGCTGCAGGCCAAGCGGCCACGATCTCGGAACTCGCAACGGCGGGCCAGATCGTTGCACAGATGGTTAACACCGGCGACACAGATTCCGTCAGCTACTCTATCGTAGGCGGGAATGAAGCCGGAACATTCAGCATCGATTCCGCGACCGGCATCATTCGGGTCGCAAACGCGACCGCAATCGACTTTGAGACAGCGCCGTCGTTCGCGTTACAGGTCCGCGCCTCCGACGGAACGAACGCCTCTGTCGAGACATTCACCGTTTCTGTCCTCGACGTCGAGCCCGAGGATCTCGTCGCCTCCGCCGAGGTGCGCGCCAACACAAGCACCGCCAGCACCCAGGATTTCGCATCCGTCGCCGCGCTGGCTGATGGCCGCTATGTCGTGATGTGGCGCGACCTGAGCAACGGCGCCAACTGGGACATCCGCGGGCAACTGTTCAACGCCGACGGCACCAAGGCCGGCACCGAGCTGCTGGTCTACAGCAACATAACAACCCCCACCACGGCCGGGCAGCAGGAACAGCCGCAGATCGCCGCCCTGCCCGACGGCGGCTTTGCCGTAGCCTGGACCGACGGCCCCAGCGGCAACGCAGGCGGCGACGGCGACCAGTTCGCCATCCACATCCAGCGTTATGGGGTGAGCGGCGACAACGTGTCGTCCGTCCGAGAAACCTATCGCCTGAACGTCGGCACCGCCGGCACGCAGGAGCGGCCGAGCATCGCGACCCTGCCCGATGGCTCCGTCGCGGTCACGTATTGGGACAATGTCGGCGGCTTCGAACGGTTGCTGGGCCGCACAATCACCTTCTCCGACGGCGGCGCGGTGGCGGGCCCGGAGTACGTCGTGGAGGCAGCAACCGGCAATATCACCGTTGCCAACATCGCGGCGAGCGCAGGCGGCGTGGTGGTCTCCTGGGTCGAGCACGGCGGCGATTTCAGCAACGACAGCATTCATGCACGCTTGTTCTCTCCGGATTTCTCCACGCCACTCAGTGACGCCGTCGTCGTCACCAGCGCACCCGAAGCTGCCTTCGCGGTCGGCGCGAACGATGTCGCCGATCTCGGCGGCAACCGCTTCGTCGTCGTCTGGGCGGAACTCGAGGCGTCGGCCAACGGAGATGGCAGCGCGGGCGCCATCCGCGGCCAGATCTATGAGTTGTCGGGTGGCGCGCTGGTGCCGGTCGGCGCGCAGCTCAGCGTGAACACGACGACCGTCGGGGCGCAGACCACACCTTCCGTCGCCGTGCTCGATGACGGCACATTCGTCGTCACGTGGGCCGATGCGAGCGGCACGGCGGGAACCAACAGCGGCACCGATGTCCGGGGGCAGTTCTTCAACGCCGACGGCAGCAAGCTCGGCAACGAACTGCTCATCAACACCACGACGGGCGGCAACCAGAGCTGGCCCGCCATCGCCGCCGGCAACGGCGGCGAATTCCTCGTTGCCTGGACGGACAGCTCCGGCAGCACTGACGACATCCTCGTGCGCGCGTTCGACCTGGAGCGCGTCAACGAAGCGCCCGTCGTCACGCCGGCTGGCACACTGCTCGGCGATCGCACTGGCTTCGGCCAAGATGCTGCGGAGAGCTATGACACGTCGGACAACCTTGCCGCCGTGCAGCAGGGCGCGGCGCCGGCCGTCGTGTCCGGCGTGCTTTTGGGCTATGAGAGCTTCCACGAGGGCGCCAACGTCAACGACGGGCAGTTCGGCAACGAATCCGCCTGGATCGATGGCAACCCCAATGGCTGGGTGAAGATCGACCTCGGCCAGGAGACCCTGGTCGACAGCGTCACTCTTTCGCGCGACCGGCTGGGACAATATTCCGACCGCGAGATCGGACCGTTCGAAATCCGCGTCGCCCGCTCCGATGACGTCTACGCCAACGGCAATACCCTGAACGACGCGACCGAGTACACGACGGTTGCCACCAGCCCCGGCTACGTTTACGGCGCGGCTGGCTTCGAGGCCCCGCTCACCGTCTCGTTCACGCCGACCGTCGCACGATACATCCAGGTTTACCTCCCCGGCGGCGGCGGCCAGGCCATCGACGAGGTCGTGGTCAACGGTACGCGGTATGTCGCGGAGGCAGCCGACGGCTCGGCCGAGGAACTGGCCAACGCCGTTTCAACCCGCTCCGGCACTTTCTTCTTCACCGACGGCGATCTCGGCGACGCCCATACGGTCAGCGTGACCCCGCTCAGCGCCGGCTATCGCGGCAGTCTCGCCGCCACCCTCATCGACAGCGCGACGGGCGACGGTCAGGGAGCAGTGACCTGGACCTATACGGTCGACGACGCCGCGCTCGACAGCCTCGGCGCGGGGCAGCGCGCCACCCAATCCTGGCGAGTCACCGTCGACGACGGCCGCGGCAGCACCTCGAGCCGCGACGTCGACGTGGTGCTGGAGGGGACGGGGGAGAACACTGCGCCAACGCTGGACGCAGGCGGCGGTCGAGTGGTGGAGGATTTCGGCCGTTATGGTGGTGTTGCAACTGGATTGCTGGTCAATGCGGATGGTCAATTCCTGGCAAGCGGATATATTGGAACGGATTTTGCTCTGGCTCGCTTCAACGCAGATGGATCACTTGATCAGAACTTTGGCACGGATGGCTTAACCACAACGAATATCAACATCAGCGGGTCAGAATACAGCTCGGCCTCAGCCATTCAGGGGGACGGCAAAATCATTCTTGCTGGCTCAACAACGATCGGCACGGGGATAACAAACTGGGATTTCGGGTTGGTTCGATATAATGCTGACGGAAGCCTTGACGACAGCTTCGGCGAGGCAGGTAAAATTACGACTGAATTCGCACTGAATGCGCACGACAATGCCAATGACGTCGCTGTTCAGACCGATGGGAAGATCTTGGTAACCGGATCAACATCCTCTGCAAGTTCCGGTTTTCAATTCGCGCTTGCTCGATACAATCAAGACGGATCGCTGGACACCGCCTTTGACTCTGACGGGCTAGTAACATTGTTTTTCGGACCATCAAGCAGTGCAGCTGGATTGGTTGTCCAGTCTGACGGAAAAATACTATTGGTCGGCGATACAGGAGGAGTAGCAGATTCCAACGTTGCACTCGCTCGTATATTGCCTGATGGGACACTGGATGGCACCTTCGGTGTTGCCGGGCAGGTGATCACCCCGATCGCCGGTAATCAGTACGCACAAGAGGTCAGGGTTCAGGACGACGGAAAAATCTTGGTTCTTGGGAGATCGAGTCCAACCAGTGGTGGCGCCAATGCGCTTCTTCTGGCTCGATACAACAGCGACGGCTCATTGGATGTTGACTTTGGTAATGGGGGTTATATCACTGCTGCTTTCTCAACTCGGAGCTTGGCTTATAGCCTGGACTTGCAGAGCGATGGTAAAATTATTGTCGCCGGTCAGAACAACATCGATTTCCTCGTTGCGCGATTTAATATCAACGGCTCACTCGACACGACCTTTGGAGTTGGCGGATCGCTAGCGACGAATTTCGATAGCGGAATCGGAAGTGGGCGGGATGGGCGGGATCTGGCCCTTGATCTCGTCATACAGCCAGATGGCAAAATTGTGCTCGGCGGCACAACTACGGACACAAGAGATAATAACATCTTCGCGTTCGCGAGATACAATATCGACGGCAGTCTTGATCACACGTTTGGACGACCCATTTACGCGGAGAGCGGCGGACCAGTTGTTCTCTCAAAGTTCGGCAGCATCTACGACGCCGAGCTGGCTGCGCAAGGCCATTACGGCAGCTCATTGCTGACTTTGGAGCGTGCTGGCGGGCCGAGCATTTCCGATCAGTTCGGCGCGACGGGCAACCTCGTCTTTGCCGGCGGTAATGCTGAACTCTCAGGGCTTGTCATCGGCACTGTCTCCAACGTCGGGGGCACTCTGACCATCACCTTCAACGCCGATGCGACCGAAGCCCGCATCAATGAGGCGATGCGTTCCATCACCTATGCGAACACCGCGACCACGCTGTCTGGCTCAGTGGAAATCGGTTGGACGTTCTCAGATGGACAACCGGGAGGTCCACTCACGGCGGTCGGCACCACGACCGTCAACCTGATTGACACCAACGCCGCCCCCACCGCCGCCGCTGACACCGTCACCGTGGCCGAGGACACCTTCGTCTCGATCCCTGTCCTCGCCAACGACACGGACCCCGACAACGACACCCTCACCATCACCGAGGTCGGCGCGGCGCAGAACGGCACGGCCTCCCTCAACGCCAGCGAGATCGGCTATTCGCCCAACTTCAATTTCTCCGGCACCGACAGCTTCAGCTACACGATCTCCGACGGCAACGGCGGCACCAGCACGGCGACCGTCACCGTCACCGTGACGCCGGTCAACGACGGCGGCCCGTCACCCGGCGCCCCCGCGCAGACGACCGACGAGGACACGGCGATCACTGTCGCCGCCGATCAGGGCCTGCTCGCGAACGCCTTCGATCCCGATGGCAGCCCGATTAACCTCACCGCCATCAACGGCCAGCCGGTCACTTTCGGTGCGCCGATCACCCTGCCGAGCGGCGCCACCCTGACCGTCAACGCCGACGGCTCCTACACTTTCGATCCGTCGACCTCGGCGTTGTTCCAGTCGCTCGTCGGCCTCGACAGCGCGGGTAACCCGGTCAGCTACGACGCATTTTCCTACACGCTGTCCGACGGCGAGTTGGAGACGGTCGGCAATCTGTCCGTGACGGTCAACGGCGTCACCGACCGCGCCACCGCCATCGACATCTCCGCGACCCTGGTGCCGGAAAGCGTCGATCCGGGCGTCGTCGTCGGCCAGCTGTCGGTGAATGACCCGGATTATGCGACCGCCCAGTTGTTCGAACTCCTCGACGACGCCAGCGGACGCTTCGCGCTCGACAACCAGAACCGCATCGTCACCAGCGGCGGCTCGGCGCTGTTCGACTACGAGACGGCGACCTCGCATCGTATCACCGTTCGCTACACCGACGGCGACGGCACCACTCTCACGCGCGACATCGACATCGCTGTTGCCGACCTGCCCAATTCGCTGCCGCCCTCGCAGTTGATCGCGGCCTCGCGCACGGCCGACGGCCAGATTGCCAACGGCTTCAATCCGGACATCTCGGCCGATGGCCGCTATGTGACGTTCATCACAAACACGCCCCTGGTCGGGCCGACCACAGGCGAGAACGACGTCTATCTGTACGACCGGCAGACCGGCGCGACCGAAGTCGTCTCCGTGAAATCCGGCGGCGGCGAGGCGACCAACAGCGCCGTCTACCCCTCGATCTCGGCCGATGGCAACGTCATCGTGTTCCAGGCTGGCGACGGCGATCTCGTCGAGAACGACACCAACAACTTGACCGACATCTTCGTGCGCGACCGGGCCGCCAATACGACGATCCGCATCACCGCCGGCATCGACGGCCAGGGTCCCAACAATGCGATCTCGGAGGCTGTCGTTTCCGCCGACGGTCGCTACGTTGCCTACACGTCAATCGCCGACAATCTCGTGGCCGGCGACACCAACGCCGCCTGGGACACCTTCGTCTATGACCGCACGACAGGTGAAACCGAGATCATTTCGCTGGTGGTGGACGGTCAGGGCGTCGAGACGGCGGGGTACAAGCCCGATATCTCTGCGGACGGCAAATACCTCCTGGTGATTGGCAGCGGGAACCAGATCTATCTGCACGATCGCCAGACCGGCACGTCTGAACTCGCCTCGGTCGGATTCGACGGGCTGCCATCGAACGGCGCACTTGGGTTCGGCTTCACCCCGCCGACGCTTTCCAGCGACGGTCGGTTCGTCGCCTTTGCTTCGAGCGCAACCAATCTCGTCGACGACGGCAAAATCGGGCTGCATATCTTCGTCCGCGACTTGCAGAACGACTCGACCGAGCGGTTGACCGTCCCCGCGAGCGGTGGAAGCCTCCTGGCGGATTACGTTGACAGCCAGACCGATGTCGCGATTTCCGGTGATGGCCGGTATGTCGCGTTACGTTCGCGCGCCTCATCGCTTGTCGATGGGGATACGAACAATCAGACCGGTAGCCATCCTTCCGACACCTTCGTGTTCGATCGGCAGAGCGGTGAAATACGCCGGGTTACCGTAAACCCCGACGGGACAGAGGCGGAGACCGGAACGGGCTCGGTCACTCTCGTCCTGTCAGGCGACGGAAGCTCGGTGGCTTTTGCCAGCACGTCGCTCAATTTGCTGCCGGATAACGTCAATCAGCAGAACGCGATTATCATCGCCAATCTCGGAGCGGCCCCAGCCAACGCAGCCCCCGTCATCACCTCCGACGGCGGCGGGGATACCGCAGCGATCAGCGTGGCCGAGAACGGCACGGCGGTCACCATCGTCACTGTGACGGACGCCGATGTCCCGGCGCAGACGCTCTCCTACGCGATTGCTGGTGGCGCGGACTCGGCGCTGTTCCAGATCGATGCCGCGACTGGCGCGCTCGCCTTCATCGCCGCACCCGACTTCGAGGCCCCGACCGACGCCGGCGCCGACAACATCTACAACGTGACCATCTCGGTCTCCGACGGCATCGGCGGCAGTGACACCCAAACCTTCACAGTTAGCGTGACAGATAGTATTGACAGCATCATCGATGGTGACGATCTTGCAAACACTCTTTATGGTGCAGAATCTGCTGATCTTATCAGAGGCTTTGGGGGGAATGACTATCTTGACGGAAGGGGCGGCTCTGACACACTGTTGGGAGGAGCCGGAAATGACACGCTCCACGATACGAGTGGCGGCAACCAGTTCGACGGCGGCGATGATAACGATTCAATTTATAGTATTGGAATCGGAGACACGATACTCGGTGGCGCCGGCGATCAGGACTTTGCTTACATCTATCGCGGGGGGATGATCGACGACATTGAGCTGGATCTTACCCTCGGCACAGTTCAATCGCTGGCAGACGGAACTTCGATCTCAGGGATTGAACGCTTTGAACTGTACACCGGTTCGGGCAACGATAGCGTGACAGGTGGAGCGCTTGACGATTTGTTCGGGGATGCCGGTGGTAACAATACGTTCAGCGGCGGCGAAGGAAACGACACCTTCCGTCTGAGTGCTGTCGGCACTAACGCAATCGACGGAGGTAGCGGAACGGATTTTCTGAGGCTTTATGGCGGCTCAGGCTGGTCGATCGATTTAATGCTGCCGGGCGTGCAAAATATCGGCAATGGCTGGACGCTTGCGAGCATTGAACGGATCGAGTTCCGAGGTGGCGCCGCCCACGACACGGTGAATGGAGGTGTGCTGGGAGACGTCATCGAGGGCGGTGCCGGAAATGATACCCTGGCGGGGGGTGACGGCAATGATGATCTTAGAGGTGGAGAAGGCGACGACGTCCTAGACGGTGGCGCCGGCAATGATTTCGTTCGTGACACCGATGGAGGCAATGACACGCTTCTTGGCGGAGCCGGGAACGACACAATCTATGCCTACGGTGCCGGTGCTGACGCCATCAATGGCGGCGAAGGCACCGACTATGTGGCTTTGGTTCGAACCACAGTCAACTTGGGTCTTACACTCGATCTGTCGCAGGCCCAGGGCGCTTCGCTCGGCGATGGAACTACCATAACCGGGATTGAAAGGGCCGAATTTCACTCAGGGTTAGGCAATGACATTTTTGTCGGCGGCGCGCTAGCCGATTTTTTCAACGGCGGGGGTGGGAATGACACATTTGACGGAGCTGGCGGCCAAGATACATCCTACTATGTCGGGTACTCTGCGGATTACAGTTTCAGTTTAAATGCGTCTACCCAGTCGATCACAATTTCTGACCTGAGAGCAGGTTCTCCCGATGGCACTGACCATCTGACGAATGTGGAGATCGTACGGTTCCGTGATGGCGACTACTTGCTTTCCGAACTTGTGAACTATTCACCGGTAGCAGGCGATGACGCTGCTAGCACCAATGAAGGCGAAGCGGTCACCTTTAACGTGCTTGCTAATGACAGTGATGCGGACGGAGATGTATTGACGGTCTCGATAGCGTCAGTCACCAACGGCACCGTCACGATCAATGCCGACAACACACTTACTTATGAGCCAGACCTCGGATTTTCCGGTACTGACATCATCGATTACGAGATCTCCGACGGAAATGGCGGCACCGCCACCGCTCAGGTGACGGTAACGGTCAACCAGGCAAACGCGGCTCCCAACATCACCTCCAGCGGCGGCGGGGACGAGGTAGTGATCAGCATCGCCGAGAACGGTACGGTGGTTACGACTGTCACGGCGACGGACACCGACGTTCCGGCGCAGACGCTCGCCTACGCGATTGCTGGGGGCGCGGACTCGGCACTGTTCCAGATCGATGCTGCGACCGGCGCGCTCGCCTTCATCGCCGCACCGAACTTCGAGAACCCCGCCGACGCTGGCGCCGACAACATCTACAACGTGACCGTCTCGGTCTCCGACGGCAACGGTGGCACAGACACGCAGGCGATTGCGGTCACCGTGACCGACGTCAACGAGACGCCGGTTGTGGCGGCCGCGCTCGCCGACCAGACGGCAACGGAAGGCGCCTCCGTAAGCTTCGTGGTTCCGGCCGGTGCGTTCAGTGATCCGGATGCGGGTGACAGCCTCACGCTGTCGGCCACCGGACTGCCGGCTTGGCTGAGCTTCGATGCCGCCACGCGCACGTTCTCCGGCACGCCGGGCTTTGCCGATGCCGGCAGCGCCGAGATCACCGTGACGGCCGCCGATACCGCCGGCCTTTCGGTCAGCGACATCTTTACCCTCACGATCGGCGAGGGCACGCCACCGAACGCGGCCCCCGTCATCACATCCAATGGCGGCGGGGACGAAGCGCTGATCGGCATCGCCGAGAACAGCACGGTGGCCACCACCGTCATAGCGACCGACGCCGACACAGGCCAGACGCTGGCCTACTCCATCGCCGGTGGCGAAGACGCGGCGTTGTTCACCATCGACGCGGCAACGAGCGCGCTGTCGTTCATCGCCGCGCCCAACTACGAGGCCCCGACCGACGCTGGCGCCGACAACATCTACAACGTGATCGTCTCGGTCTCCGACGGCACACTGACGGACACGCAGGCGATCGCGGTCACTGTGACGGATGTCACCGGGGTCACGATCACCGGCACCGGCGGCGCCAACACCATCAACGCAACGACCACAGTGGCGGGCCAGCCACTGCCGACAGATGAAGAGGACGTCATCTTCGGCAACGGCGGCAATGACGTGATCAATGGTCTCGGCGGCAACGACACGATCGACGGCGGCGCTGGCAGGGACACCATCGACGGCGGCGACGGCGACGACACCATCCGCTACGCCATCGGTCAGGGCGCCGATGCCGTGAACGGCGGCGCGGGCACCGACACGCTCGCCGTTACCGGCGGGGCGGCCAACGACACCCTCGATGTGCTGTGGAACGGCAGCGCGATCACTACCGTGGAGGGCGGCGCAATCACTGATGTCGAGCGGCTCACGGCGGCGCTAGGCGGCGGTACCAACAGGCTCTCTTACGCTGGCGCTGGCACGACGGCGGCTGTCGTCGTTGATCTGGCGCTCGGCACGGCCACTGGCTTTGTTTCGCTTGCCGCGGTCGCGAACGTTTCCGGCGGTAACTTCGCGGATACCTTGCGCGGAGATGACGGAGCCAACGTGCTTATCGGCGGAGGCGGCAACGACACGCTCTTCGGCGGCCTCGGCAATGATACGTTGAACGGTGGAGCAGGCATCGATACAGCGACGTACGAAGATGAGACCGACTCGTTTTTCATCAGCCTGATTGATGGCACGGCGCGCCGTGGCTCCGCTGCTGCGCCCGTAGAAGATATCCTTACCAGCACCGAGAATCTTGTTGGCGGTAGCGGAGCCGATACGCTCGTCGGCAACTCGGGCGCGAATAGCATCGAAGGCGGCGATGGGGCCGACACGATCGCGGGTGGCCGCGGCAATGACCTGCTATTAGGTGGCCTCGGCGACGATAGGTTTGAATTCAACTTTGGTGATGGGGCCGATACGGTTGATGGCGGTGAAGGCACCGATACGCTTGCGGTTGCCGGGACAACCGGCAACGACACCCTGGATGTCGTCTACGACGGGACGAGTTTGATCGCGCTCGAGGGCGGTTCGCTCACCTCGATTGAGATCGTGATCGCTCTGCCGGGCGAAGGTACAGATTCGCTATCCTACGCGGGCTCGTCCGCGACAGTGACTGTCGATTTCACCAATGGATCAGCATCTGGTTTCGTATCAATCGATTCCATCGAAAACGCTACTGGCGGCTCCGGGGACGACGTCCTTGTCGGAAAGGCAGGTCAGAAAAATGTGCTGACCGGCGGAGCAGGTAACGATACCTTCACGGTTCACGACACCGTCGACGTCGTGAGCGAGGCCTCCGGCGGGGGCACAGACACCGTAATGTCAATTGCCAACGTTTTCACGATCTCCGACGCCGACGTCGAGAACCTGACATTCATCGGTGCCGGCGATTTCGCAGGAACGGGCAACGGTGCCGCTAATCTCATTGTTGGAGGAAATGGCGCTGATGTTCTGAATGGCGGAGGCGGCGACGACACGCTAATCGGCGGGATCGGCAACGATGTGATGAATGGGGGCTCTGGAAACGATCAGTTCATTTTCGCACCAAACTTCGGAAATGATGTCATCAACGGGTTCGACGCGAGTCCCGATGCAAATGGACTGCAGGACCTGCTACGCCTGGAAGGATTCGGTATTACGAGCGACAACTTTGCCGCGCGCGTATCGATTGAGGATCTGGGCTCAGACACCCGTGTTACGATCAACGATTCGGACTCCATCTTGCTGCTCGGGGTCAGCGGAAGTGGCATTAACGTGATCACCGCACAAGACTTCCTTTTCTAATCACAATGTGACGCCAGAACAACGGCACCCATTCCCGATTACTGCCCAACCCTCGGCGCGCACTCTGAGGGTTGGGCGGAGCTGAACTTTTCCAATTTTGTATTTAAGCGAAATGCCCAATGGAATCTTCGATGAGGCGAGAGACATCAATCAAAGTAGACGATTCGAAATAGGCAAAAGGAGAAATGGCGATTCTTCCTTTTGCGGCGCGCAATCCTCTTCAAAGCGAATCCGCGATTTTGCACCCCTCGCCACGCGAGTGTTGCGCTTTGGCACGGAGTCGGCTTGGGGTCATGCGGGCACGTATGCGTGACCCGATGCCGCACTCCTGCTCCTCACCCGTGACCGTCCGTCGGTGCCAGATTACTCCTCGATCGACAGTTTAGGCCCCGGTCGCGTCGGCAATGGATCTGCACACGCCTGACAGCCCAGAGCCAATATCGCCAAAGTCCGAGAAAGGACGGCCGTGACGGTATGTTGTGGTCGCCACTTCGATACCCCAGGAAACGCGCAAGAGATGCTGCGGCGCAACCGGATCGCCGACAACTTGCTCGACGAAAAGCAGGCCTCCGGCCATACCTCGCAACCCGGTACAACGACATGTGACTGATTTGCTCGCTCAACGTGGGCACGCGCAGCAAGCACCTGGGCCGCTTCCAACTTGCACGAGAACGCCGAAGCTAGAGTAAAAAGTCGATCGCCGTCAGGGTCTTCAGGCCCACGAGCTCGATCTGGAAATCCGCCACCGTATTGCCATCGATGTCGCCCTCAATGATCGTCTTGTCGCCTGATGTCCCTGCCGGATTGATCTGGAACCAGTGCAGCTGACCCTTGACGCCGGTGAAGGCCGCACCCTTTGCGGCGAGGAACTTGAACGTGTGTCCCGCCGCCGAACCGTTGGCGTCGATCGTCCTCAGATCGATGTCGTCCTGTCCGTGCACGAAATCGGTGATGCGGTCGCGCGTGGCGCCCTTGCCGATATCGGACACCTTGTCGAAATCGAAGTCGTCGAGACCGGTACCGCCGGTCATCGTGTCCTTGCCCGCGCCACCGGTAAGGATGTCGTTGCCCGCATCGCCCTTAAGGATGTCATTTCCTGCATCGCCGAACAGCTTGTCGTTGTCGTTGCCGCCGAGCATGTTGTCGTTCCCGGCATTCCCCTTGAGAATGTCGCTTCCGTCCAGGCCGCTCAGCGTGTTCGCCACCCCGTTGCCCGCTATCGTGTTGGCGAGCGCGTTGCCCGTACCTGCGATCGGCCCGGTACCGAGCAGAGTGAGGTTCTCGATGGCGAGGAAGGCGGTCGAGGAAAGGTCGCGGGAGATTGTCGAGGTGATCGTATCCGTGCCCTGCCCGGCAAGCTCATCGACCGTGTCGGTTTCGGCGCCAAGGACATAGGTGTCATTGCCAAGTCCACCGACCAAGGTGTCGAGGCCGGTGCCGCCATTCAGAATGTCATTGCCATTGCCGGCGGTAATGTGGTCGTCGCCGCCGAGCCCGTCGAAGTACTCCGAAGCAGAGTCACCGGAAATTACATCCATAAACTCTGAGCCGACCACGGCTTCAATCGAGACGTATTGATCACCGAATTCATCGCCTCCGCCGTTGCCAGCGGGATTGTCGAGGTGCACGGAAACACCGGCGGTAGAGAAGCGGTAGCTGGCAAGATCCATCCCGCTGCCGCCATCCAGTTTGTCGCGGCCCCAGCCGCCGTGGAGGATATCATCGCCGTCGCCGCCGCGGAGGATGTCGCGGCCCCCGAGCCCATTCAGGGTGTCGTTGCCAGCCAAGCCGTTGATGAGATTTTCGCTCGCATTGCCGGTCAGGACGTTGTTACCGGAGGTACCGAGAATGGCGCGGTCGAACCCTAGAACATCCATGACCCTGCGATCGACTTCCGTCAACGCGTTGGAGTTGATGCTCTTGTTGAATGGATCGGTGGGCGTAAGGCTATCGTTGGCCCAGTCGCCATCGGCGCCGAACGTCGCCAGAGCTGTTACACCTCCGTCGATCGAAAAGTAAGTTTTACCATTGGGCGCCAGGTAACGAAAAAACTCCAGGTTCGACCCCTCGAGCCGGCCCATGGCGTGCGTCAACTCGTGCAGGGCCGTACCGACCCAAAGCGCAGAGTTCGTCATGCCCGTGCCGAACCCAATCTGACCATCAAGAGCGGTAAAGTCCAGGTCCGCGGAATACGTGCCGAGAGCCTTCTGGACAGCATAGCCGACAAGGCTCCGCGTTTCGTCGGGGCTTGGCAATGAAGCAACAGAGGTGGCGTCGTCCGCAGACTGCACATCTGCCGCGAGCCAGTCTTGGAGAGCTGGGTCCTGTATGTACGAGCCAAACGTGTTGGCGAAGGCGAAGTTACCGCCAAGTGGTGTGCTGTCAAGAAAACCCCAATCGTATTCGATATTGATCGTAATGTTGTCGGCGAAGCTCTGCTCCAAAATATCGGCTGCTGTACGTATGGCCGCCGCCCATCCGGTCGGGGCCGCGCCAACATGTGCCCCGGGGATGAGATTGATCTTCAGGCCTGTATATTCAATGCCCGGCGTTTCAGGGTTGGCTACCCTGAAAACATCCAGGAAGGGGACGAATGTGAAACCCTGCAAGGTACCATTGGTATCTCCGGGAACGAGGTTGGATGCGAGGGACGAGAACGTCACATACTTTCCATCGGCAGAAATCTCCGGCCCGTAGCTGCTGTTGTTTCCCTCGTCGCCCGAGGCGTTCGTCGATAGCCGGGTAATGGCGCCGGTGTGCAGGTCCTTGAGGAATACGTCCTTGAATTCACCTGTATCGCCGTCGACGAGCCGAGCGGACCATGACTCGAAGGTAACATAGCGGCCATCCGCCGAGATCGATGGGTTGAGGCTGTCGCCATAGGCTTGCCAGCCCAACGCATTCGTCGAGACGCGGGTCAGCTCTCCGGTCTCGAGATCCTTGACGAAGATATCGGAGGTGCCGTTGAAGTCACCGGGAACGAGGTTGGTCGCGGTTGATGCGAACGCGACATAGCGGCCGTCGGCCGACATGGAATGACTGGAGCTGGAGCCATCCGCCTGCCCGCCGGAGGAATCGGTCGATACCCGGACGATATCCCCGGTCTCCCGATCCTTGACGAAGATATCTACAACCCCGTTGGTGTCGTCGGCAACGAGGTTGGATGCATCTGACGCGAACGTCACATTACGACCGTCGGCCGATATCGAAGGGCCATAGCTGGCGGCGTTGCCCTGTAAGCCTGAGGCGTCCGTTGACTCGCGGGTGATAGCACCAGTCTGCAGGTTCAAGATGAAACTGTCCTCAACGCCATTGCTGTCGCCTGATACGAGGTTGCCTGCCGCTGAGGTAAACATCACATAACGGCCGTCGGCCGAGAAACGGGCCCCAAACCATGTTGCTGTTGAATCGTTGGATAGCCTGCTGATTGCGCCGGTTTGCAGATCCTTGACAAAAACGTCGGAATTGCCGGTGTCGCCCGCGACGAGATCGGACGCCGTCGACTGAAACAGTACGAAGCGGCCGTCGGCCGTGATCGAAGGGCTGAAGCTGGAGCCAAGCGTCGACTGCCCGCCTGAGGCATTCGTTGAGGCCCGGACGATGGCCCCCGTCTGCAGGTCCTTCACGAAGATGTCGAAAAGACCATTGGTGTCGCCAGCGACGAGGTCGGACGCCCTCGACGAAAACGCCACGTAGCGGCCGTCCGCCGAGATTGACGGGAAGGTAAACTCGTCAAATATGCTTCCCGCGCTGATTGTGCCGTTGGCCTTCGCAGATACGATCCTAATGTCGTTCGCCATGACTTGCCCTCGCTTTCCACAGCTACACCGTCGACAAACGAATAAGATGCGGCCACATGCCCGCGGCATGACCTACAGGTCGATTCGCGAGCCGTTCGTGCTGACTAAGGAGCCTCCGTCACGGCGACCGTTCCGAGCCTGCCCTCACTCTTCGCAATTCTGACAGTGCCTTGGAGGAGCCTCCTCGAGGGCTGCGCGTCCGGCTGGGCTTGCGTGGCGACCATAAAAATCACATTGCAGACGTTTTTTGCGGGCAGACAAGCGGAACGTTTCCGGACCTTTCCCAAGATTTCGGTGGGCGAAGGCGAGCTGCGGCGGCGAGATGCCGAAGAGTGCCTCCCCTCGTAGAAGAGAATGAAAGCGCTGCCGAGATTCAGGCCGACAACCGCCGCAACGCGACCGAAAGCCCCGATTGTTGAGGCGCACTCGGTGATTGCTGAAGTGTCCGGCACTCGTGTCACACAGGTGTTGAGCACCGGCACTATGCGCGCTCAGGGTCACTTGCACGCGTCGGCGCTCGTCACCGTTCGGTCGCCGCACCTCCGATTGCAGACATCATCCGTCATGGCCATGCCCACGTCAACGCCACTCGCCCCCATGCCGCCTTGACAGGGCGGGGGGTGAGCACGAACAAGGCGTCAGACCGAGCCGCCGGGGGCCGGCACGCTGAGAAGGATGACGCTCATGACCGTGACGGCGCTCGTGGCCGCGATCCCGTTTCCGCAGTTCGACCCAATCGCGCTCGAGATCGGACCGATCGCCATCCGCTGGTATGGGCTGGCCTATGCCGCTGGCCTGCTGCTCGGCTGGTACTACATCCGCCACCTGCTGCGGCAGGCCGAGCTGTGGCCGCGCGGGCAGGCGCCGATGCAACCCGACGACGTCGACGAACTCCTGGTGTTCGTGACGCTGGGCGTCGTGCTCGGCGGCCGGCTTGGGCACGTCGTGTTCTACGAGCCGTCCTATTATTTCAGCAATCTGTTGGAGATCCTGGCCGTCTGGAAGGGCGGCATGAGCTTCCACGGCGGGCTGGTCGGCACGGGGCTCGCCATGCTGCTGTATGCGCGGCGCCGCGAGATTTCGGTGTGGCCGGTGATGGACCTCGTCGCCGCTGCCGTGCCGATCGGCCTGTTCTTCGGGCGCATGGCGAACTTCGTCAACGGCGAGATCGTCGGCTCGGTCACGGATATGCCGTGGGGCATGGTGTTCCCGCACTGGGGCGCCGAGCCGCGCCATCCCGCGATGCTGTACGAGGCCGCCCTGGAAGGCATCGCGCTGTTTGCGGCGTTGCGCTACGCCACGCATCGCATGGGCGCTTTGAAGTTGCCGGGGCTGGTGACGGGCTATTTTCTGGCCGGTTACGCGGCTGCCCGCATCTTCTGCGAACTGTTCAAGATCGTCGATTATCGGCTGGTGATGCCCGGTGTGCCGATCACCAAGGGCATGGTCTACTCGGTGCCGATGCTGCTGCTGGGGCTGTGGTTCATCTGGCGGGCGCGGACGAAAGCAGGCGAGCAGGCGGCGTGAGGGTTCGCCTCGCGAAGCGGGGGCCAGCCGTCCTGGCATTGCCCAGCTCTGCTTGGACGCGCTCCCGCCGGAGGGGCACACACTGGGTCGCCCGTCTCTTTCGACTGGGTCGAGAAAACTGGATGGTCTGGAAGGCTGTGCCTTCCAGCGGGGTCTGGGGCTGGCCCCAGTTGGCGTGAGCCAAGTTGCAGGCCAACGCGGTAGATCCGGCGCGTAATTGGAGACACCCGGCATGAGCGGAGCAATCCCCTACGACCCCGAGGCGCGGCGGGATACGCCGCTGGCGCTCAAGCTGAAGGAGCGGATCAGCCAGAGCGGGCCGATGACCGTCGCTCAGTATATGGATGCCTGTCTCAACGATCCTGAGCATGGCTATTACCGGACCCAAACCGCCATCGGCGCCACGGGCGACTTCGTCACCGCGCCCGAGATCAGCCAGGTGTTCGGCGAGTTGATCGGCCTGTGGTCCGCCGTCGTCTGGCAGCAGATGGGTTCGCCCGCGCGGTTCAATCTGGTCGAGCTGGGGCCAGGGCGCGGCACGATGATGGCCGATGCGCTGAGAGCCGTGCGACGGGTGCCGGGGTTTCTGGATGCGGTCGGCGTGAGCCTCATTGAAGTCAGCGCGCCGCTGATCGCCGATCAGCGGCGGACGCTGGAAGCGTGGGCCGAAAAGATCGCGTGGCGGACGAGTCTCGCCGACCTTCCGCCGGCTCCGACCATCGTGATTGGAAACGAGTTCCTGGATACGTTTCCGGTTGAGCAGTTCGAGCGTTCGGACGCGGGCGTCGTTCCCCGGCGGATCGGGCTTCTCGATGGACGGTTGGTGTTCGTGCGATTGCCGGACGACGACGCCACTCCCGACAAGGCAGCGCCAGCCGATGGCGCCGTCGTCGAGGCTCACGACTGGTCAGGGCTCGAAGCGTTGCGGGCGTCCGAGCGGCCCACTCCGTGGACCGCGCTGTTCATCGATTACGGCTATTTCGATGCGACGCGCCACCACGATCACCTCGTGACAGGAGACACCTTGCAAGCCGTCAGGGGGCACGCTCCCGAGCACCCGCTGACGTCCCCGGGCGAAGCCGATCTCACGTGTCACGTCAACTTCAACGGTCTGAAAGGGTACATCGAGGCCGAGCTGTCCAGTGAGGCCGCTCCCCTCATCGTCGATGGCCCGATCACGCAAGGCGAATTTCTGGGCCGGCTCGGGATTGTGGAGCGAGCCTCCCGCCTGATGAGCGCCAATCCGGACAAGGCACACGCGATCGAGGCTGGCGTGGCCCGCCTCATGGCGGTGCCGGGCATGGGGAACCGCTTCAAGGCGATCGGCATCCGCTCGGCGGACTTGCCGCCGCTGCCGGGCTTTTGATCGGGCCTGACTTGTTCCATATAGTCGCAAAAGACGGGGGCACGCGGGGGCGTCCCCCGTGGCGGGTCGTAGGGCGGCAGCCCTGCTCGCGCAGCGAATGCTCCCGCCCGACCTTTGCCCGGAGCCGTCTCCAATGCCACGCCCACTGACAGCCCCCAACCTCGACGGCCTTGCCGGCATCCGCCACGGCTTCTTCACCCGCGAAGGGGGCGTGTCGACAGGCCTTTATGCCGGTCTCAACTGCGGGCTCGGCTCAAAGGACGACCGCGCCGCTGTGCTGGAGAATCGCGCCCGCGTCGCGCGCCACCTCGGCGCCCATGAGCCTGTCGTACTGACGCCCTATCAGGTCCACGGGGCCGAGGCCGTCGTCGCGGAGGCCCCCTTTACCGGCGACCTCCCGAAGGCCGATGCCATCGTCACGCGCACGCCGGGCCTAGCCATTGCCATACTGACGGCCGACTGCGGGCCGGTGCTGTTCGCCGATCCGGAGGCCAAGGTGGTGGCGGCGGCCCATGCCGGCTGGCGCGGCGCGGTGGCGGGAATCCTCGAGTCGACAATTGCCCGCATGGAGGAGCTGGGCGCCCGCCGCGACTGCATCCACGCTGCTGTCGGCCCGACCATCGGCCAGTCGGCCTACGAGGTCGGCGAAGACTTCCAGCAGACCCTCCTGGGCCTCGATCCACGCAACGCTGCCTTCTTCATGCGTCCCGCGCCTGCGGCCAAGCCGCATTTCGACCTGCCGGCCTACATCTCGCGTAGATTGCAAGGTGTTGGAATTGCAACCGTCCACGGTCTCGACACCTGCACGAATCGGGACGAATCGAAATTCTTCAGCTTCAGGCGGACAACTCATAGGCAGGAACCAGATTACGGTCGCCAAATCTCCGCCATTGTCGTGGCATAACTGCACAATCCACAGCTGGTCTCGTGCGAAACCCACTCTTGTCTGTCAATCGGGGCGCTGTCGTCGTGCTGGGACTGGACGGTCGCAGGTGTTCCGGGTTAGATGCCCAATGAATGGGTACCGGAATGAAGAGCTTAGAAGGCCGCAGGGTTAGTACGCCGGCCGCCGGATGATCAGACGATCATTATAGGGGGACGTCGTCGTGAAGACGCAACGGGTTGCCACGGCGTGGCGCAAGGGACGTACAGCCATGCTCGCCTCTAAGGCGCTGGCATTGACCGCACTTGTTTCAAGTCTTGCTGTTGCCGGCTGTGGCACGGCGGACACCTCGCTGTTTCCCGGTGCGGCCGCGCCGACGATCGCGGGCGCCGATCCGCTGGCGGCAACGGCTCAGCAGTCCAAAGTCGCCATCGCGCCGGTCATTGGCGCGCCCGAGGCGGTTGCCAAGGACTTCCAGAACCAACTGACCGCCGCGCTCGGACGCCGGCAGATCGCGGTTGCCGGCGCGGATGGCGCGGGTGCCCGCTTCACGCTGCGCGGGTACATCGTCTCGGCGGCCGAGAAGACCGGCACCAAGGTGTCCTATATCTGGGACGTGACGGACCCGGCCGGCGCTCGCGTCAATCGCATTACCGGCGAGGAGACCGCTCCGGCCGGCGCGAGCCGCGATCCCTGGTCGGCTGTGACGCCTCAGATCATCGCGGCGATTTCCGAAAAGACGGCGGGTACGCTTGCGACCTGGCTGCCGACGCAGGCTGCTCCCGCGGGTAGCCCGGCCATTGCCGGCGGA
>JBGSQO010000540.1:0-5282 GCA_041738055.1 Filomicrobium sp. | reverse complement strand
CGAGGCCGGCTTCGAAGATGGCCTCGTGGCGATGATCGTGGGTCTCGGCAACCTGGATGAAGAGGTCGCCGTCGACGGTCCCCTCGGTATAGACGCGAAAGGCTTCCGTATCGGCAAAGCCCGGTGCCAGCGGCGCGGAATAGGGCTCGGCCGGCGCATCGTGCGAGTGCTGCAGCACGCGACCTGATGCGTCGCGCAGCTGATAGGTCAGGTACTCGTCGTATGGGACGATGAGGCGCCCCTCGGCCGGCTCTTGCGCGATGCCGGCTGCACCAGCCGCGCCGACCTTGTTCTGGGCCGCCAGCGTCAGCAACCGTTGTGCGGCCTCCTGCAGCGAGCTGTCGAGCGAGCGGTCGAGTTCGTGGTGCATGATGGTCAGCGCAAGCGCCGTCGAGACCAGCCAGAGCATGGAGACGAGCCCGGTCAGCGCGACGACGAGCCGACGCGAGATGCTGGTTGCGGAGTGGGCAACCGAAGGCTCGCACAGAGTGCTTGATCCGGCTGTCGAAGCGGCGGGAGCCGTCGGGGCACTCATGCCGGGATCCGGTAGCCGATGCCGCGCACGGTCTCGATAGTGTCGCGGCCGAGTTTCTTTCGCATGCGGCTGATGTAGACCTCGATGGCGTTGCTCTCGACCTCCGCACCGAAGGCGTAGATCGCCTCCTCCAGTTGCCCCTTGGTGACGAGGGCACCGGGATGGCGCAGCAGCAGCTCGAGCAGTCCCCACTCGCGCGCGGTGAGATCGACCGGTTGCCCAGCAACGCGCACCCGGCGGGCGGCCAGATCGACGTCCATGCCCCCCACGGTCAGCATCGGATTGGGATTGCCGGCGTACCGTCGCGCCACGGCATTGAGCCGGGCGGTGAGTTCATCGAGGTCGAACGGCTTGACGAGGTAGTCGTCGGCCCCGGCGTTGAGGCCTGCGATACGATCGGAAATCTGGTCGCGCGCGGTGATGATGACGACCGGGGTGGCGTTGCCGGCCTTGCGCAGCTTAGCGAGCAGGTCCAGCCCACGGCCGTCCGGCAGCACAAGATCGAGCAGGACGACATCATAGGGGACGACGGTCCACGCCGCCTCACCGGCCGCCAGTGACTGGAACCAGTCCACGGCATGGCCGGCGGCCGCGACGTGCTCGCGCACCGCAGCCCCCAGTCCCGGCTCGTCCTCGATCAACAGCACGCGCATCCCGGCTCCGTCATCGCATGGCTCATACCGTCCCGCCGATGTTTCGACACAGCGTCTGTTCGGTCGGCGGGACGGTATCGACTTTTGTTGGCGCCTTCCGACACTCGTTCCGAGAGCCGGCCGGAAGGCGCGGGCTATCTTGAGGTGGGTCACATCTTCTGCGGGTCGGTTTGAATGACCTGGCGCGCGCAATCTTCGGTGGATCACCCGGACTGCGATGCCCCTCAAGCATTTTCCGACGAAGTTGACATCGGTTCGTCGAAGAAAATGCGACAAGACACGTCTCTAGTATCGTGGTCGCGAAATTCGTCTCAGTCTGCAGAGCGCTCCGAACGAATTTCGCGATCTGAACGACACGAGCAATATCCATCATCTCGTGGGATTTAGATTCCGACGTTCGCACTGCACCTGGCCGAAGGTGGTGGCAAACTTCTGAAGCATCACGCTAAAGCGGCAAGCGAACCTCGACGAACAGGTCTTCCTTGCGAAGCCGCCCCTTGTAGGGTCCTTCGGCAAAGCCTGCTTCCGACCAAGATCCCTCGTCCGCAGGCGGCGTGACTTCCGAGAGCACGAGCCGCCGACCGGTCTGAGTCTCGAGAGCCTCCATCATCGACGGCAACGGCATTCGCCGCCATCTCTTGCTGCGCGCTGTCGGGCGATCGACGGGCACGAAGGCAACCAGATCCCTCCGCGTCATTCGCTCCACTCCCTTGCCCTTCAGTGTCGCATTGTGGCTCCCGTGATGGCCGACCTTGTAGAAGATGGTTCGCGACAGAAGATCTGCCGACGTCACCGTGCGGTCCCCGAGCGTCCAGGACAAGCTATCCCAGGACAGCCAATTACCGGCCTGGGCATCGCCCACGAACAACAGGACCGGCCCGCCCGGCGACAGCTCGGTGGCCAGCACGAGGCTCGTATTGTTGGTGGCACCGTCGAGCGCGAGGGCAAACTCGGCAGCCTCCCCAGCCCAATCCGTGTCGATCCGACGCCATGATTGGTCGATTTCGAACGTGAGCGTCGCGCGCGTCCCATCCCTGACGCCGGGTATGCGCATGATATCGGTCGTGAACGCTTCTGCCGCATTATTTGCGATGTAGTGCCGATTGATGAAGCCGCGGGGCGTATCGGGCGCATCGGGCTCGTCATCGGGGTTCGGCAACGGCAGGCACCAGTTGCGATCGAACGGCCCCGGCTGGGCGTCCGCGTCCTGGGCACGACCGATAGCGGCAGCCAGCGTCACATCGCCGTCGAAGGCCATGTGGTAGCCTTGTCGGCCTGGATCGGTCTTGCGCAAGAGCATCCTGTCCCTCGGCGGTCCCAGCGTGAAGATGCTGAGGCCGGGCAATTGCGGATCACGCCACGGCGGCTCGCCCGGCAGACGGTAGTGGATGTCCGCAGAGAGTTCGCGGACGGCATCCATCGCCTTGCGGGTCCGCCCCAGCCTAGGCGCTTCTTCGCCATCAGTCGCAAACTCGCCGCCGAGCGCCTCGTGCCGCTCCAAACCGAAGAACCCCAGGACCTCGCCGATGCCGTCTGCGAGACCGTCGAGTGGCCGATCGGAATAGCCATCGGCTGCCGCGGACGCCCCGGTATCGCGGGCCATTCCGGCAAGCGCGATCCCCATGCCGGCGACGCGCTCGAGGAGCAGGTTCAGACCCTCGCGCAACTCTCGAGCCAGCCCGTCGTCCGGATCCTCCGTCCAGGCAAACCAGATCGAGCCGATGACGAGGCCGTCCGATCCGTCACGGCTGAACAGGTCCGCCGCCTCGAGGAAGCCCGAGACGTGATCCCAGTGCTCATGCGTGACGACGAGCAGGTCGACCTTGCCATCGGTGGCCGCAGAGATGTTCTCCACGACCTGCCGCATCTTCGCCTCGGCAGCTTCAGTGCCGACGATGACACCGCAATCGATCATGATCGTGAAGGTCGTGCCGTCCGATTTCGGCAGAAACACCAGAAAGCAGTCGCCGAGCCCTTGGCGGTACATGCGAACGACCGCCTCGTCCGGTCCCATGACCGGCTTTGCGGCCGCTGCGGCCGACTTGCGTGACGGGCGTCTAGCCATGGTCTGATCTCCCGAATCCTCGACCGGCGCGGTATTGCCCCCCAAAGCGGCTGTGCGGCCGACAACCGTGCCTGTTCCCGCCGACTGAGCGGACGAGGGGGGATGGGCTCAACATTCGTGTCCGCCATGGGTCAGCGCGAACGGCTCACGCGAGGACGCCTCGCCAGGCTGATCGTCCGGATCGAAGTAGAGGCGATGCCCGCTCGGCGGCTCGGCACGCAGGAAGCCCCGCGCGCTCTGGAGACGGTCCTCCGAGTGCGCCGACTTCGAGATGATGTAACGGACCGGGTCATTGTCGCGCGCACCATCGACATCGACAATGAGCGTCGCCCCGAAGCGAAATGTGAACGTCTCCCCGTCCAGCCTATTCGGATCGACCAACTCGGTGCGCTTCTGGGTGAGGACGACGACGATATCGCGCCGGATGCGACCATCCGGCAAGACGCGCGTTGCCGGCCGCACGGAATGGACCTCGGGGCGGTTCGTCGCCTCCGCCGACAGGTCGAGCCCGAGTTGCTGTCCAGCCTCGACGCCGACGTTCTCCACCAGCCAGCGCTGCAGGGCCTTCGCCGCGCGGCGGGCCGAAACGTAGGCCTCGAGCCGATCGCTGTCGCGCCCCCAGTTGAGAGGCAGATCGCGGATGAAGGCGCCAAGTCCCGTGATCGTCTGCTCCGGCCCGCGCCAGCGCAGCTCCTCCGTACTGTTGGAGTGGACGCGCTCGGGAAATATGAAGCGCCGCGCGAAGGCTTCGATGAAGGCCACGCGATAGCCGCGCTCGTCAGCGGGTACCAGATCGCTGTCGGCCGTGACGAGCGCGCGCAGATAGTCGGAGAAGGTGACGTCGACCGGAGGGAGGTAGTCGATGGCCCGGATGCAGATTTCCAGGACGTGGAGTGCAGTCTTTCTCGCCTCTTCAGCCAGCATATCGACGAGGGTCGGATGCAATTCCCCCCTGGCGAGGATGCCGCTTCCCCCGCTTGCAACGGTCAGCAGCGGTGCGGTGCGCAGCGTATAGATCTGTAAGAATGCGTCGAACACCGCCGCCACCAGAACCGCACCTCGAGAATGCGATTGGGTCTCCGTCCGGTAGTTGGCCTCAGCTGGTGTCCGCCCGATCGCGTCACGCAGCGCGGCTGATCCGGAGCGCCCCATGCCGAACTCCCGCGCGAGTTGGCCCAGGCCAGAGCGGGAGAGCACGCCACGGGATCGCCGGATCTCGGCCTTGAGCACCGACGGCAGCGAGAAGTGCTGGAACATCGCGACGATGTCGGCAAAGGCCTCGTGGAACGACAGCACGTCGGGATTGGACGGGATGCGCATGCGCCGGTGCACGCCATCGAGAAGGGCATGCGTGGTCTCATGCGCGATGATGTCGTGCGAGAGACAGGTGAAGACGGTCGTGCCGCCAGGTTCAAGACCGTCGGGACCGCTCCGCTTGCCCTGGAAGTGTCCGAACAGGAGAGCGACCTTATCGGGCGAATAGTAGGCATTCGCACCGTAGAAGGCATGGGGATAGATGCGCAACCGGCGCACGAACCCCTTGAGCAGGCGGCGCTCGTCGTTCGGGTCCAGGGACGTGTAGTCCGGCTTCTTGTAATAATTCGGCTCTTGTGCCCACAGCGCGACGCGTCCGAGCGCCTTCTCGAAGGTCTCGATCGTCCGCATGGCCACCGCATAGACCATCTGTTGATGGAATTTCGGATTACCGACCGCCGGGGCAAGACCATCCTGGGCGAGCAGGAGGCGATCCTCCAGATCGACAGGTGGATAGAACCTGCGGTTCATCGGGTCGATATCGACGACCTCGAGATACTCGCCGACCGGACCCGGCGGCAATCTGAGATTGATATGTGGCGGCTCCCAGGGAATATCGACCGTCGTCACGGCTTCGGCGGCGGACGCCAGCCGGGTGGCGTCGGACGGATCACCCGAATAGATGCGCAGCCGTCGCCGCGACGGCGGCAGCGTCACCGGCACGACATTGTTGGTCGGGCGCGCTCGCGCCGGCACTGGCGCGGCTTCGGCTGAT
>JBGSQO010000527.1:0-1664 GCA_041738055.1 Filomicrobium sp. | reverse complement strand
GGCGGCATCGTGAATGAGGACGGTGGCTGGAGGCAGCGGTTCGAGGGCTGCGAGCCCGGCGAGGACGGAGGCCTGGCGCGTTGACCCGCCATCGACGGGAGGGAGAAGCCGTGCATCGCCGTGGGCCAGCGAGGCGCTGACGGCGGCGTCATAAGCGCTGCGATCATCGGGGTGGATGACGACGGCGATGAGGCCTATCCCCGGATGCCCGGCAAAGGCATCGAGCGTGTGCGAGAGAAGTGGTCGGCCGGCGATGTCGGTGTACTGCTTGGGGGAGGGGCCGGCAGCGGCGGCCCGGCTGCCACGTCCGGCGGCTACGATCAATGCGGCGGTCGTCACGCGTTCGGTCTCCCACACTGGCCGCAATGCGATGCTGCCGGCCGGCCCACGGCGTTGTTAGTCCGCTCGCAAGTAGGTTGCAATCGCAGCCGAAGCCATCATGTACACCGCACTGCAACGCACTTGCGGAATCTGTTTCCCGGACGTAGATTGCACAAGAGATCATCACAACGCATAAGCGCCTAAAAACTAATCACGGCAGCGAGATTTGCCGGCAATCGGCTGGTCATGCGCACAACGAGAGACGGGAAAAGAAAAGAATGGGGTCCGGATTACCTCCGCAACTCCGCATCGGCCGGCATGAGCTGACGAGTGCTGTCGTCCTGGCTCCGATGTCGGGTGTCACGGATCTGCCGTTTCGGGCGCTCGCGTCCGAGTTGGGCGCGGGGTTGGTGGTCACGGAGATGATCGCCAGCGAGGACTTGGCGCGCGGGGACCCGAAAGGCACGCGGAGGGCGCAACGCGAAGGGGGCGACCAAGGCCCGTTCGTGGTCCAGCTCGCCGGCCGCGAGGCGCATTGGATGGCGGAGGGGGCGCGCGCGGCGGTCGATCGCGGTGCCGATATCGTCGACATCAACATGGGCTGTCCTGCCAAGGAAGTAACCGGCAAGCTATCGGGCAGCGCTTTGATGCGCGACCTCGACCATGCCGTGAGCCTGATCGAGGCCGTCGTCGGCGCGGTGGACGTGCCGGTGACGTTGAAGATGCGGCTCGGCTGGTGCCCGGGCTCGATCAACGCTCCCGAACTCGCGCGTCGGGCGGAAGGCGCAGGTATACAACTCGTAACCGTGCATGGACGGACCCGCCAGCAGTTCTTCAAGGGGACGGCTGACTGGAGCCGCGTCGCCGCAGTCAAGGACGCGGTGTCTATCCCCGTCGTCGTCAACGGCGACATCACAGGACCTGCGGACGCTCGCCTGGCGCTGTCGCAGTCGGGCGCCGATGGCGTGATGGTCGGCCGTGGGGCCTATGGCGCGCCCTGGCTGCCGGGCCGCATCGGGCAGGATCTGGCGACCGGCCGCGATCCCGGAGCCCCATCGCTGGCCAAGCAGGGGCGAATTGCGGTCGCCCATGTCGAGGCAATGCTCGCCCACTACGGCGAGGGCCTCGGCGTGCGCAACGCGCGAAAGCATATCGGCTGGTACATCGAGCAGACCGGCGCCCCTGAAATCGTGGCCAAGTCCTGGCGTCGTCGGCTGTGTACCCAAGAAGATCCCGCACGCGTGCTGACCGACCTCGGCGAGTTTTACGCGGTGGTAACGGCCGCCGAACACGTCGCGGAGGCCGCCGCATGACAGGCCGCCAGAAGAAACCGGCAGCCAAGG
>JBGSQO010000520.1:0-5082 GCA_041738055.1 Filomicrobium sp. | reverse complement strand
GACGGCTGGCCGACGAGGCCGCCGCTGCGGCTCAGTTTCCAGCGCAGCATGACGGGCTTGGCGCCACTCGGCGGCTGCCAGCAGGCTGCGATCTGGCTGCTGACCTGCCCCTGCATGGCGCTGATGTCACCCGAGGAGGCGGCGAGCGCGGACCCGCTCTGGATCAGGACGCTGGCACCAGCGGCGATTGCGATTGCGATTGCGATTGCGGTCTGGCCGAAGCGGCCCTCGCGGATTGAACCTGTCACGTCACTCCCCTCCACTCACTCTCGTCCCATCACATCGTCCGGGGATCGAAGTCCCACGTCAGCGTCTTCCAGATTTTGTAGTGCTCGGCCGGTAACCCGAAGGGGCTGGCACAACGCACCGCGGTCAGGGCCGCCTTGGCAAACTCGGCATGCTCGCTTCCGCTGACTACGATGGGGTCTGCTTCGAGTGTCGAGTCGGGCCTGAGCGTCCATTTGACCCTGACGACCGGACCGCTTTTTGCGCTCTTGGGGACATCCCAGCAAGGTTTCAGCTTGTCGGAGATCCGCTTCATGATGTCCTCAAAGTGGCGCGCCACCGGCACACCCTTTACCGCAGGTTTTACACCCGCCGCGCCGACAAAGTTGATGGGAATGTCGACTGTCTTCCAGGAGTCGTAGGTCTCCGGAGACAGGTTGAAGCCATCCTTGCCGGTACAGGTGATGGCATCCACCGCAGCCTTCGCCGCCAGGGCGAAAGCCGCGTCCGTGCGACGGTCGATCACCTCCGGCCGGCCATCGAGCGTCGCGTCGGGCTTGAGCTTGATGCGAATCGTGAAGGAAACGCTGCGGTCCGGCCTCTTCACCTTGGTCACGCATTCGGGCAGCTTCTGTCCGATCTGTATGCCTAAGGTGACCAGATCCTTCGACGCTCCCGCAGTCGTCTTCAGCCCATTCTTCTGCTCAGCATAAGTAGCGTGGCTCCACAGCAGCGTCGTGGCGATACAGACGAGCGCAAGTCGCAGGGGGCGTGGCACGGCTCGAATCCTCACATATGCCGGGGATCGAAGTCCCAGGTGATCGTCTGCCAAAACTTGTAGCGCTCGGCCGGCAGCTTGAATGGTGCGCATTCGGTCACGGCTGCGACGGCGGCACGAGCGGCGGCCTGGAACACCGGATCGTTGCGGGGGCTGACAACTTGCGGAGTACCGTCGAGTTCGCCGTTTCGCGTGAGCCGCCAGCGCACCGTGACGATCACGTTCTCCACGCCGCCACCGCCACCCGGCAACCGCCAGCAGTTGGTCAGCTGTCCCTGCAGCTTGCCCTTCAGAAGGTCTTCCTCGCGCGCCGTCAGTTCATTGCCAGAGCCCTCGCGCTCGCCGGCGGCGGGCCCCGTATAGTCGGTGTCGGCCTTGGTGCCGGACTTCGGACTGCCGCGCTTCTCGGGCGTCTTGTCGATGAGGGATGCGATCTTGTCGAGGTCGAACTTCTTCTCTTGTTCCTTCTTCTTTTTCTCGGCCTCTTTTCGCTTGCGCTCTTCTTCCTGCTTCTTCTTTTCCGCTTCCTTCTTTTTCTTCTCGGCGTCGTCTTTCTTCTTCTTTTCGGCCTCCTCGCGCGCCTTCTTCTCCGCCTCCTCCTTGGCCTTCTGCTCTTCGGCCGCCTTCAGCGCCAACTCCTCGGGTGACGGCGTCGGCGGCAGCGCGGCAAGCTTCTCGGCGATCGGGTCGGGCTTCGGCGGCTCGGGCTCCGGCGGCTTCTCCGCAGCTTTCTCGGGTTCCGGCTTGGGTGGCTCGGGTTTCGGAGGCTCGGGGGGAGGGGCGGCGGCGGCCGGCGGCGGGGGCGTCTCGGGCTTCGGCTTGGGCGCCTCCTTCTCGGAGACCTGGGGCTTGGGCTCCTCGGTGAGCTTGGACTCGAGCTGCTTGGCCTTGGGATCGCCCTGCTTCAGCCGGGTGAACTCGGAGAGCGTGATGATCTCGGCTTCGATGGTCGGCGCGGCTGGCTCCGTAAGGGGCGGGGTCGCACGGAATTCCAGCACGGCCCAGGCGATGAGGCCGACGTGCAGGAACAGCGATAGCGCAAGCCCGAGATACATTTTCCCGTCAGCTCCCGCTCTCGCCCTCGGTGACGAGCGATATTTTCTTGAACCCCGTCGCGCTGATGCGGCCCATGACCTGCGCGACGATGCCGTAGGCGACACCCTTGTCGGCGCGCACGAAAATCGTCCGATCCATGCCCTGCGGTGTGCCGCTGGCGATCGCCTTCAGCTTAGCCTCGAACTCGTCGAGTCCGACCTTGGCCTCGCTGATGTAGACCGCGCCGTCGGACTTGACCGATACGGCCAGCGGCTCGACGGCCGCCTGTTGCAGCGGCGGCCCCTTCGATTGCGGCAGTTCGAGCGGCACGCCCACTTGCAGCATGGGCGCGGCCACCATGAAGATGATGAGCAGCACCAGCATCACGTCGACAAACGGGGTGACGTTGATCTCGGCCATGGGGGCGCTGCGCCTCGAGCGCCGACGCCCGCCCGTATTCTGATGATTCGATTTGATGCTCGCGCCCATGCGCTTTCCCCTGGAAACTTGGCGCGGTCAGGACGGAAGCGCCCTGCACTTGCGCCTCAGCTGCGCACGTCGATCTGGCGCGAGACGATGGCCGCGAACTCGTCGGCGAAGGCCTCCAGCCGCTGCGCGATGCGCGCCGAATCAGAGGAGAACTTATTGTAGAAGATCACGGCGGGAATTGCGGCGAGCAGCCCCAGGGCCGTTGCAAACAGCGCCTCCGCGATGCCGGGCGCGACGACGGCGAGCGACGTGTTCTTGCTCACCGCAATCGCCTGGAAGCTGTTCATGATGCCCCACACCGTGCCGAACAGACCGACGAACGGGGCCGTGGCGCCCACCGTCGCCAGGAACAGGAGCCGTCGTTCCAGCCGTTCCATCTCGCGCGAGATGGTCACGTCCATGACCTTCTCGACGCGCAGCTGGATGCCGCCGAGAGCGGGCATGTTGCCTTCCACCGAGCGCTTCCATTCGCGCATGGCCGCGACGAACAGCGAGGCGCTGCCGATCGGCTGGGTGCGAGCAATGGAGGCGTAGAGATCGTCCAGCGACTGGCCCGACCAGAACAGCTGCTCGAAGCGGTCGGCCTCCTGGCGCGCCTTGCGAAACAGGAAGAACTTCTCGACCACGATCGCCCACGACCAGATCGAGGCGAGCACGAGGCCCACCATGACGATCTGCACGACGATATGCGCCTGCAAAAACAGCTCGATAAAGGAGAAGCCGCTGGCGTGCGCTGCGCCCAGGTTCTGCGCCGTCACGTCGCTCGGGTTCATGTCACCTTCTGGCTCTTGCCACACACACGAGTTGGGCTTTGCAGGCAGGTTTTACGCTCCGGGCCGACGCGCATCGCCGCCTGCCGCAACAGCCCGAGCCGTCCAGTCGCCCGACTCGACGGCGCTCCTTGCGCTAACCCCATCCCTACCCGTTCCGCTTGTTGCTCTGCAATATGACCAAACGAGGGCTTGGAGTCTTAGTGGCGCCTTGCGACTCCCCTCCGGGGAGCCGGCCGCAAGGCGCGCTCCTCGTGGCGCGTTCCGACTCTCGTTCCGCGATCCCGGCTCGGGGGGCCGGGAGGCCGGAACGCGCGCTGGAGTCCCCTCTCCCCATTGCCCTGCACTTGCAATGGGGAGAGGGCCAGGGTGAGGGGCAGGAACAAGCCGCAGCAGCTGGGGCTGCCCCTCACCCCGACCCTCTCCCCGTGAAGGACGGGGAGAGGGAGAAGTTGCCAGCCGGCCGGAACGCGCGTGCCCGATCACATATCGCCGAATGACGTGTCGCCGGCGTCCTCGGCAACCTCGGTCTCCGCCAAGGGGCGCCAGCCCACGCCAGCCGCATAGGACAGGATCGACCCGGTTTCCATCTCGTACACCCAGGCATGCACCTTGACGCGGCCGGCCTTCACGCCCTCGGCGACGATCGGGTAGGTCATCAGGTTGTCGACCTGGAACAGCGCGTGCGCCTTGACGGCTTCGTCCAGCGCCTCCGCCCCGGTCAGGCCCGCCGCCCGGATCAGTGCGGCTGCGGGGCCGGTGTGGTCGATCCACTGGCCGAGCTGGCTCGTCTCGGGGATGTTGGCTGCTTCCACCATCGCCTTGACGCCGCCGCAGCCGGTGTGTCCGCACACCACGATATCATCGATGCCCAGGTGCCCCAGCGCGTACTCGATGGCCGCCCCCACCGAAACGTCGGGCGCGGCCATCGGCGGCACCACGTTGGCGATGTTGCGCACCTCGAACAGTTCGCCCGGATCGGCCGACGTGATCTGGGCCGGCACCACGCGGCTGTCCGAACAGCCGATCCACAACAGGCGCGGCTTTTGCGCCTTCTCGGCAAGCCCCTCGAAAAACGCCCGCTCGCGCGCGAACTGCGCCTTGAAGCGGGCATGGCCTGCGGCCGCATCCAGGATGTCGTCGTCGATCTCGTCGCCCATTGCCGTGTTCCCCGCACCACTACTGGCCGCATATCAACCGGCGGAGGCGGGATTGTCCATCCGTCTGCACCCAGGTTGGGCCTGCACCCGCCTGGGTGATGCAACTCGGCAGCAGGACGGCGATCTTTTCCGTCACACGGATTGACCTTCGTGGAAACCGGCTAGAGTTCTCCCGCCGGCTGTGAGCAGACCTTGCCGCCGGCCTGGGCCTGCTGGCGATTTGCACATGCTGCCTCGTCCCACTGCCCGCACGGGCGAGAGGGGCACGGCAGACGAGGGCGCGCCGGCGGCACGGGGGCTCGAAACCTGTGTCTTTGGAGGACATCATGATCCGCGCATTCACCATCGCCGCTGCTCTGGCGTTCGTCGTCGCCGCTCCGCTCACCGCCGAGGCCGGCAAGAAGTTCACCCACAACGTCTGCAAGGCGACCTCGCTCGACGGCAAGCCCGTCACCTACAAGTGCAAGCTCGACCAGAAGTGCTGCTACGGCAAGCTCACCGGCGCCAAGGACTGCGCACCGAAGTCGGCCGTTTGTCTGTAATTCGAAACGTCCCGGCGGCTCAGCCCGCCATCAGCCGGCGGGCGGCCTCGGCTGGACTGAGGCGGCCCGTCAGCACTTCGTCG
>JBGSQO010000516.1:0-1919 GCA_041738055.1 Filomicrobium sp. | reverse complement strand
TCCTTTGGCGTCGAAATGGTCGGGGGCGCCGAGGCTCGCAAGCTCCGGCCAGAGGCTCTCGGCGATGGTGATGGTATTGCCGCCCGAGCCGAGTGCCATCGGGACGACAAGGGGGCTCGCCAGTGGCGTCAGGCCCAGGTTTGCAGCGATCGGCATGGGACCCAGGACGTGCGCGCCATCCAGCAGCCCGACGGCCAGCCGATCCCGGACCGTTGCCCACGAGGTCTCCTTGGTGAGATCCAGGGTCAAGCCTTCGGCGCTGGCAAACCCCATCTCGTGGGCGACGATCAGCGGCGCGCAGTCGAGCAGCCGAATGAAGCCTAGGCGAAGGGTCGTCGGGTCCCGGCTCATATCTCGTCCTCCCCGCCGATCAGGCCAGCCGCGATGACGAGGCTTTCGGCGATCTCCACAAGTCGGCGCGACTGGTTCATGGCGGTTTTGCGTAACAGGGCATAGGCATCGGCCTCGCTCAGGCCCCGGGTGCGCATCAGGATGGATTTCGCTTTCTCGATGACCTTGCGATTGGCGAGTTCCGTCTTGGTCTCCTCCAGCTCCCGGCGCAGCCGCTCGAACGCGCGAAAGCGGCTGACGGCGGTCTCCAGGATCGCCTTGACGCGATCCTTCCTGAGGCCGTCGACGACGTAGGCGGACACACGGGCCTCGATGGCCGCCTCGATGGCAGCTTGCTCGGAGCGGTCGACGAACATGGCGATCGGCCGCTTGACCGCGCGCGAGACCTGGAACATGTGCTCGAGTTCGTCGCGGCTCGGGTTCTCGAGGTCCATGAAAATCACGTCGGGGTCGATCTCGACGATGCGGCGGACAAGCTCGGTCGTATCGAGCAGGATGGTCACGCGGTCATAGCCCGCCTCCCGCAGCCCCTCCTCGATGATGGAGGCGCGGATGGGATTGACGTCGATGACGAGGATGTCGAAAGGGCTGTCCATCGCGCGGCATAATGTGTGCGGTGCAGCATGATGGCAAGGGGCTGATCGACGTTGGCCGCAGTGCCGGGTTCGCGTCGACCGGGGACATGGTGACGCGTCCGGCGCTGGATGGTCCTAGCCGCGACCAAGTGCTCGCATTTGCCGAGGCGCGCGGTTCACTCCATATGTAGCCAGCGGACTTGATGGGTCGTGGTGATGGTCGGATGAGCAACTCGGGGACAGGCGGCATGGGCGAGCGCGTGCTCGAGACCTGGGCGCGGCTGGTCGAGGCCTGGAAGCCGAACCGTGGCAGTGCGGACATTGCCGAGACCGCGATTGCTGCCGCTCCCGTGGTGTGGCTTCTCGGCAAGGTGCAGTCGGGCAAAAGTTCCATCGTCGGTGCGCTGACCGGGGCTGGCGACGCCGAGGTCGGCACCGGCTTCAAGGCCTGCACCAAGACCGCGCGCGTGTTCGATTTCCCCACTGAAGCCCCGGTCATCCGGTTTCTCGATACCCGGGGGCTGGGTGAGGCGGGCTATAATCCGGCAGCCGATCTGGCCGTTGCCGAGGCGGGCGCCAATCTCGTTCTTGTCGTCATGCGCGCGATGGACCCGCAGCAGGAGGCGGTCCTCGACGTCGTCGCTGCCGTCCGCAAGCGCCATCACGATTGGCCCGTTGTCATCGCGCAGACGGCGCTCCACGACGCCTATGCTCCTGGCGCCGCGCACCCGTTGCCCTATCCGTTCGCCGACGGCCTTGCGGCGGCTGATGCCGGCCTGCCCGACGATCTGATGCGCAGCCTCGCCTATCAGCGCAAGCTCGTGGCCGACCGCCTGCCCGGCAAAGGTCCGCTCTCATTCGTGCCGGTCGATCTCACACACGCCGATGATGGGTTCACGCCCCGCCACTACGGGCTGGAGGCGCTCGTCGCGGCCATGTCGCAGGCGGCTCCCGCCTCGATCAGCGCCAGCCTGTCGGAGATCCGCGACGGCG
>JBGSQO010000490.1:0-5121 GCA_041738055.1 Filomicrobium sp. | reverse complement strand
GGCCGAAGTGGCCCCGCAGTTGACGGCGCGTGCCGAGCGCTGGCGCAACACCACGCCATGGCTGTGGGCTGCCGGCGCCGTCGTGCTGATCGGCATTCTGGTGGCCCTTTCGGACCTCTCGCCCGCCCGTACGCTGGCCGGCTTGATGCCCGACGGTGTTCGCAAGCCGCTCGGAGAGCAAGTTATCGCCTCCATGACGCGCGGCAAGAAGGTCTGCGAGGCCAGCGAGGGACGCGCCGCGCTCGATCAACTGGCCACTCGGCTGTCGTCTGTCGTCGGCGGGGACGCGAGTTTCAAGCTGACGGTGTACGACTGGAGCCTCGTCAACGCCTTCGCCGCACCGGGCGAGCAGATCGTGGTGACGCGCGGGCTGATCGAGGCGGCGCAGAGCCCGGAGGAGTTGGCCGGCGTCATCGCCCACGAGATGGGCCACGGCATCGAGCGTCATCCCGAAACCGGCATCGTGCGCGCCGTCGGCCTCACGGCAGCAGCCGAACTCATGCTCGGCGGCAGTTCCGGCACGCTGACCAACCTCGGCCTCGCGCTGGCGCAGCTGTCCTACACGCGCGCCGCCGAACGGGAGGCCGACGATCATGCGATCCGCATCCTGCGCGAAACGACCATCTCGTCGAAGGGCTTGGCCGACTTCTTCTCGCGGATGGGCAAGACCGAGAAGGACGGTGTCGGTGGCGCCGATCTCCTGCGCACCCATCCCCAGACCGCCGAACGGCTGGAGCACGTGCTGAGCGCGCCGACGTATCGGACGACGCCGGCGATGTCGGGGGCCGAGTGGACGGCGCTGCGCGCGATCTGCGGGGGCGTCACCAAGGGCTGATGACCTCGCCAAAAAATGGATAGTCTTTATCTGATACGGAGATAATATTCGTGCTGGCCGTGGCGCCGGGTCAGCACGGTGCCGCATTCCTGTTGCGATATCGGCGCAGTTAACACATCTTCGACCATATCCGGCCTCGCTCTCCGCGATGCACGCCACCCACCCACGCATTCCGCTCGCCAAAGCACTCAGCTCGGCAACGAACAAGGGCACGTGTTCATGCGCAGGTTTCTTTTCGCCCTGGGCTTTGTCCTGATCGGCGCCGCAGGCGTCTATGCGGCCTCGCCATTCTACACAGCCTGGTCGATCCGCGAGGCGGTCAAGAGCGGCAACGCGGAGTTCCTGCGCGGGGCCATCGAATGGACCCCCGTTCGCAAGACGCTGCGGGATTCCATGCTCGCCATGACGCTGGGCCGGCCCGAGGCCGCCGTCGACAAGCCGCAGCCGGGCCAGGGCCTGTGGGGCAGCTTCAAGTCCTACATGAGCCGCAACGTGGTCGACGGCATGGTCGAGCGCTACGCCACGCCCGAGGGGCTGCCGACGCTGTTCGCGCACGGCCAAACCGTCCGACGCAACGTGCTGATGAAGGAGGACCCGGAGGAGAAAATGGGGGTCCTCGAAAAGATCGCCTTCATCTGGTCACGCATCACCCGGGCGCAGTTTACCGGCCTCACGCGCTTCGAGATGGAGATGGCCGACAAGCACGAGCCGACACGGCTGTTTGCCGGCGTGTTGGAGTTCAAGGGCGAGGGACCGGGGCTCGGCTGGAAGCTGACGGAGTTGCGTGTCCGCGAGCGGCCAGCGGCATCGGCGGTGCGGTTGATCGAGACGGCCACGCAGTGATGGCGGCCGGAGCCATCGGAAGGGCGCGGACCAAGTGAAGTGCGGGGGGCTCGCTTGCTGGCCAACACTGGGCAAGCCCGTGTTGGACGGCCCCCTCGACCCCCGACCCAAGGTCTTGGCCCTTGGAACCATCACCCGGAGATCCTGGCCCGCCCGTCGCCCAGGAGTAGGTCAACGGGGTGATCCCCCGCGCGGGGTCCGGGGGCGCGCAGCCCCCGCACTTCACTTATCCTTCGATGCGCTTCAAGGCCGCCGACAGCTTCTTGATGATGCCGTCCAGTTCATCCTTGCGCTCTTTGGTTTCCTCGACGGCTTCGGGCTTGGCCTTGGCCACGAACGCCGGATTGTCGAGCTTGGCGTTCATCTTGGCCAGATCGCTTTCGGCGGCCGCGATCTCCTTTTTCAGGCGCTTGCTCTCGGCCTCCATGTCGATGAGGCCCGCTAGCGGAATGGCCGCCGTCGTATCGCCGGCAACGATGACGGCCGCACCCTTGGGGGCTGCTTTCTCGAAGGCGATGTCGTCGAGCCGGGCGAGGCGACTGATGGTATCCTCGTGGCGGCCGACGCGCTGCTTGATCGCCTTGTCGGCACCGACGATGACCAGCGGAACCTTGGCGCCGGCGGGGATGTTCATCTCGCTGCGCACCGAGCGGATTTCCGAGATGAGGCCGATCACCCAGCCGATCTCCTCGGCGGCGGCCTCGTCATAGAGCCCGTCGAGCACCGGCCACTGCGCCAGCGCCAGGATATTCTGCCGCTTCTCGCCGTGTTCGACCATATGCGCCCAGAGTTCTTCCGTGATGAACGGCATGAACGGATGCAGCAGCTTGAGGATCTGGTCGAGGACCCAGGCGGTGCAGGCGCGCGTCTCGGCCTTGGCGGGCTCGTCGTCGCCCATCAACTCGGGCTTGATCAGCTCCAGATACCAGTCGCAGAATACGCCCCACACGAACTCGTAAGCGCTGCCGGCGGCCTCGTTGAACTTGTAGGCCTCGATGCCGGCCGTGACCTCCTTGGCCGCCTTCTCGGTCTCGCCGACGATCCAGCGGTTGAGGGTCAATTCCACGCTGCGCGGGTCGAAGTCGCGCTGGCGCACGCACTCGTTCATCTCGGCGAAGCGGGAGGCGTTCCACAGCTTGGTCGCGAAGTTCCGGTAGCCCTCGACCCGCTGCTTGCTGAGCTTGATGTCGCGGCCCTGGGCGGCCATGGCGGCGAGCGTAAAGCGGAGCGCGTCGGCCCCGTACTCGTCGATCATGACGAGCGGGTCCATGACGTTGCCCTTGGACTTGCTCATCTTCTGCCCCTTCTCGTCACGGACGAGGGCATGGATGTAGACGTCCTTGAACGGCACCTGCTTTTGGAAATGGAGCCCCATCATCATCATGCGGGCGACCCAGAAGAAGATGATGTCGAAGCCGGTGACGAGCACGCTGGTCGGGTAGTAGCGGTCGACTTCGGGAGCCTTCTCCGGCCAGCCGAGCGTGGAGAATGGCCACAGCGCGGAGGAGAACCACGTGTCGAGCACGTCGGGGTCGCGCCAAATTGGTTCCCAGCGCGGCTTACCTTTCAGTTCGTCATCTATGATCTGCTGAAAAACCCCACCGATGTCACCTTCTGGAGGTGAGCTTAAGACTCTGATTTCACATCCATATTTTGCGCGTGCCAATTGAATGGCTTGGGCTTCGCTTCGAGCAACGAATATCTCTGGTTCCTCATCTATCGATGCCCAGCCACCGTCCACCGGTTTTCGCCCATACCATGCCGGGATCTGATGGCCCCACCACAGCTGGCGCGAGATGCACCAGGGCTCGATGTTGCGCATCCACTCGAAGTAGGTCTTCGACCAATTCTCCGGGACAAACTTGGTCCGGCCATCCTCCACGGCGGCGATGGCGTCTTTCGCCAATTCGGCGGCGTTGACATACCACTGGTCGGTCAACCACGGCTCGATGACCACGTTCGAACGATCACCGTGCGGCACGGTGTGAGTGGTGGGTTCGATCTTCACCAGCAGGCCCAAACTGGCCATTCGTTCGATGATTTTTTTCCGCGCAACAAACCGATCCAAGCCCTTTAGTGTCGTCAGGGTTTCCGTCAACTCCCGAGACGGGGGCACACCTTTCAGAAAGGGAATGTTGCCCTGGAACGTGATCTTGCCATCGCGATCCAGCACATTAATTGGCTCAAGACCACAGCGCTTGCCCACCTCGAAGTCGTTGAAGTCGTGGGCCGGCGTGATCTTGACCGCGCCCGTGCCCTTCTCGGGGTCGGAGTATTCGTCGGCGACGATGGGGATTTCGCGCCCGACCAGCGGCAGGACAACCCTTTTGCCGACAAGCGCCGTGTAGCGCTCGTCTTCCGGGTGCACGGCAACGCCCGTATCGCCCAGCATCGTCTCGGGCCGCGTCGTGGCCACCACGATGAAGCGGGTCGGGTCGTCGGCCAGCGGATAGCGGAAGTGGTACATGTGCCCGGACGGGTTCTTGTCCAGGAGCTTGTTCAAGGCCGCCAGATCGAGGACGACCTCGGCGCCGTCCTTGTCGGTCTGCCCTAGCTCCCACTTGAACGAGCCCGTCGCCTCGACCTGCACGACTTCGAGGTCCGAAATCGCCGTCTGGAAGCGCGGGTCCCAGTTGACGAGCCGCTTGTCCTTGTAGATGAGGCCCTGCTCGTGAAGGGTCACGAACACCTCGAGCACGGCCTTGGACAGGCCCTCGTCCATGGTGAAGCGCTCGCGCGACCAGTCGCAGGAGGCGCCCAGCCGCTTCAGCTGGTTGACGATGGTGCCGCCGCTCTCTTCCTTCCAGGCCCAGACCTTCTTGAGGAAGGCCTCGCGCCCGATGGTACGGCGGTCGGGTTCCTTGCGCTCGGCCATTTGCCGCTCGACGACCATCTGCGTGGCGATGCCGGCGTGATCCGTGCCCGGCTGCCACAGCACGTCACGCCCGCGCATGCGCTCGAAGCGGCACAGCACGTCTTGCAGCGTGTTGTTGAGGGCATGGCCCATGTGGAGGGAGCCGGTGACGTTCGGCGGCGGGATCACGATGCAATAGGGCTCGGCATCGGCCCGGTCGGATCGGCCGGCGCGGAAAGCATGTGTGCTGTCCCAGGCGGCATTGATGCGCGGCTCGATTTCGGCCGGCTGATAGGTCTTCTCGAGCATCGGAGGGTCGCGTTCGCCTCGCAGCAATTAACGTAGGGTCCAGCGGTGGTAAGCCGCGAGCGCGCGGTCGTCAATGTCGGTGCGCCGTTGGGCGGTTCGGTATCAGGCGATCAGCCGCGCCACGTCCGCGCGCAAAACCGGCAGCAGGTCGGACGCAAACCAGGGGTTGCGGGCCATCCAGGCGTTGTTGCGCCACGACGGGTGGGGCAGCGGCAGAATGCGGGGGTGCGCTGGAGTGTCCAGGATCGCCCGCCAGTCGGCGACCGTCGCGGTCAGGCTC
>JBGSQO010000588.1:0-5870 GCA_041738055.1 Filomicrobium sp. | reverse complement strand
TGGCGATGGCCACATCCGGCCAGGGCGGGCCGAACTGGCTTCCGGGCTGGCCGAGCCGCTCTTTACGGCTCACCGGTCCCCACGGCGAGACGAGGGCGTAGAGGCCGCGCGGGGCGACCTCTTTCGTCTCATAGTCGAGCCCCAGCGCGTCGGCGACGCCCTTGGCCTGCACGACCATGCCCGCCTTGCCGTCGGTGATGATCCAGCCGCGCGCGCCTCTGAGGCTGCCGGGAGCGGCATCGGTGAGGCCTGGAAGCCTGTCGGAGGTGTTGCTCATGCCCGCTTTCTGACGCGCAACGTCGACAGTGTCGAGAGGTCCGTTGGACGCGTGCGCGCGCTTCCCACAGCCGGCCACATCACGCAATAATCTAAGTTCGCTCGCCCTGCCCACATCACTTATGTTGCGCCGTCACGCCAACACTGGATCGACCCCATGCAGCAGACGCTCGATGCCATCGACTGGCGCATCATCCGGGAACTGCAGGCGGACGGACGGCTCACCAACGTCACGCTCGCCCAACGCGTCGGGCTCAGCGCTCCCGCCTGCCTCCGACGTTTGCGCGCGCTGGAAGAGGCCGGGCTCATCGCTGGTTACGCGGTCCTGCTCGACGAACCGGCACTCGGCTTCACGCTCACCGCCTTTGCCATGGTCCGCCTCCACAATCAGGCCGAGGCAGACCTGCGCGCCTTCGAGAATCTGGTGCTCGGCTGGGCCATCGTGCGCGAGGCCTACATGCTGTCGGGGGAGAGCGACTACATGCTGCGCTGCGTGGCTCGGGACCTCACCGAGTTCCAGGACTTCGTGCTGCGCCAGCTGACGGGCGCCCCCAATGTGGCCAGCGTCAAGACCTTCCTGACCATTAGGCGGGCCAAGCGCGAGGCGGGCGTGCCGGTGACCGTAGTCAAGACGGACAGGTAAAGGCGGGCGGAGCAACGCAGGCCAATGACGGAGACGGAGCCCCCGCCGCCCCTACTCCGCGAGACTGAGCCGCATCGTCGAGCCGGCGATCTGCCCGAAGGCCGCATTCAGCTGCTCGCCGCTGTCGGCGGTAAAGAACTTGCTGATGTCGCTGGCGCAGCCCTTCATCTGGTCGAGCACGCTCTCGTCATCGACGTTGAAGGCGACCGTGAAGATCTCGATGCCCGTGGCCTTGATGTTATTGCACAACTCGACAGTCAGGTGGTCGGACGTCACCGCATCGGCGCCGTCGTGGGTTGGGTAGGTCGGCGACTTGGTATTGGCGCCGTCGGTCATCAAAACCAAGAGCTTGCGCAGCTTCTTCTCGTTGGTCATGTGCGCATAGGGGGCACCCTCGTCGTAGGGCTTTTCCTTGGACAGCACGCGCCAGCCCCAGGCGAGGCCTGCGGGAATGTAGGTTTCCCCGCTTGCGGCCAGCTCGCTGATGCGCTGCTTGAGCACTGCCTCGTCCGACGACAGCGGCAGGATCTCCGTCGAGCAATAGGTGTTCATGACGCCGGGGATCTTGTCGAGCGAGTAGCTCTCGTCCTTGACGTTCAGAGGGTAATTGCGCGAGCCGACGCAGCCGTACCACGTCTGGGTCGACGTCTGCATCTCGCACTTATTGTACTCAGGTCCATACTCGTAATCACAGGTTTCGTAGCTCGCCTCGACCGGTTTGCCGTCGTTATAGTAGGTGTAGTACTCGGTCCGGCAGTTGGATGACCCGGTGACGTCGCGCGTCGCGTAACAGACCTCGGACGTGTTGCTGCTGTCGTTGGGCACGCTGATCCAGTTCTGGTTGCGGTTGGCAAGCCCCACATTCACGTACTGCGCGAAGGGCACCACTGCGACCTTGACGTGGCTGGCCGCACTCGCCGTCGCGTAAAGCGTATCGATCATGTCGGTTGCCGCCGACTTGAGCTGGGACAGCGGATCGCCGGTCATCGAGGCCGTCGTATCCAGGACGAGCGCGATCTCCACATCCGAGCCACCCTTGTTCACAACGGCCTTCGCCGTCACCGGCATCGTCTCGAAACCGACAAGGCCCATCAGGACGGTTGGCACATCGACGTTCGCGATGACCGTCACCTTATCCGCGCCATCCTCGACGGACAGTGCGACCGTGGGCACGCCATGCTTGGCGCGCCAGTTGGCGCCAAACACCTTCTCGATGACGGCCTGCACCGAGTCGCCCGTCTTTCCGGCGCCCGCTGCGGCCGAGAGCAGGCTCGAGTCGAGATCGCTCTGCAGGGCTTCCCGGATGCTCAGCGCGCGCGAGGCATCGACGGCGATGCCGACTGAACTGAGCAGCAGGATCGACATGAACCCGAAGGTGATGGCCACACTACCGTCAGTGTTGGTCCATACCCGCGTGATTGTCTCGCCAACCGGTCTGCCCTGCTTGCCCGACATGCCTGGAACTTTCTCACTGAACGCCGCTCGATCTGCGGTGAACAGTGTCCGGACCGGGTAAATAATGAGCTAATTCCGAACGGGCGGTGTTGATCAATTCGCGTGCAAACTGTTCTTCGCTAACGAGGTGAATTGGAACTGCAGACAGTTTTCAGAGAAAGTCCCGCATGCCGCGCGAGGCTTCTGGCAACCGCCACTTTCGCGGTCATTTCTCTGCGGTTTCTATGCCTTGCGCGCTTTTCCTCGCGCCGGGGTTGTGCCGGCCCGTCCCCCCGCTACGCCCGCCCCGTCGAACTCGATCATCTTGCGGACGAGACCTTCGCAGCCGTAGAAAACGCCCCGCTTCAGCCGCTCGGCATCAAAGCCCGCGATCCGCGCCGCGCCCTCGCCCTTGCCGGCAAGCGAGCCGCAAATCTGCCGGTCCCGCTCGAGCGCGGTTTCGAGCTGCCGGTCGAGCAGGCCGTTCAACGCACCCACCGTATCGATGCCCGACAGCTTCAGCGCCTCCTGGATCTTGGCATAGCGCACCTCGCTATCGTGGTGCGCGGGCGGCAGGCGTGCGTCCAGGATCTTCCTCAAAATCTCGATGTCGAGGAGCAGGCCGTTCGTGTCCGCCATCACCTCGGCGACATAGTCCTCGCGCAATTCCAGCACGCGTTCGAGTTCCAGATCGACCGTCTCCAAAAGCGCCGAGACGCGCTGGATGGCGCGGCGCAGCGGCTTGGGCACCCCCACTTCCTTCTTGTACTGGAGATCGTGGGAGGCGGACGCCCAGATGTGCTGGGCGAGCGTGCGCACCTGCACCTCTGCCCGCAGGCCGTCATGGCGGCTGCCAGCGCCCCCGCCGTTGGCCTTGGCCGAGCGCCGCAGCAGCGCGTGGACCGACTGGTAGCCGAAGCCGACGGACCCCTCGTCCATCCCCTTCTTCTCCTCGGTCTCGAAATGGAACTCTGATCGCAACAGGTCGAGCGTGCGGTCGATATCGCGCCGGTACAGCAGAATGACGCGGACGCCGATCAAGTCCTTGAGGTCATCCAGGACGCCACAGGTGAATTCCTTACGGGCGACCTTGTCGAGGATCGACGGCCAGCTCTTGACGCGCGCTTCCAGCGGCGCGCCGAGGGTGACATCCTCGCCGCGTAGCAGCAGGCCGACCTCGTTGCGCAGATGCTGGCAATACTCCTGAAGGGAGGGCAGGCGGGACTTGTAGGCCGCCTCCCAGTCCTCCGGCACGACCCCCGGCCTGGGGTTGTCGACCAACGCCCCGCTGGGCACCCTGGGCTCCTCGGACTGCTCTCGCCATGACGCCCCCGCCGCTCAGACAGCGCCCGAGGCCCGCCTCCTCACAGGGGAGATGCCGTCTGCGAGCGTCTACTTCCACTCGATCTTCAGGATCTCGAAGGCGCGCGCGCCCTTCGGCGTCGTGACCTCGACCGAATCGCCGACCGCCTTGCCGATCAAGGCCCGCGCGATCGGAGAGGAGATCGAAATCTTGCCGTCGCGCAGGTTGGCTTCCAGATCGCCGACGATCTTGTAGGTCACCTTCTCGTCGGTGTCCTCGTCGACCAGCTTCACGGTCGCGCCGAACTTGACTGAAGTGCCCGACAGCGTCGACACGTCGATGACGTCGGCGCGCGACAGCTTGTCCTCGAGCTCGGCGACCTTGGCCTCGTTCAGGCCCTGCGCCTCCTTGGCGGCATGATACTCGGCGTTCTCCGACAGATCGCCGTGCGCGCGCGCCTCCGCAATGGCCTGGATGATCCGCGGGCGCTCTTCGGCCTTGAGACGATGCAGCTCCGTCTCCAGGCTGCGGAAACCCTCGACCGTCATCGGAACCCGTGCCAGTGCCATCGTCTAACGTCTCCTGCAGGGCCCGGCGCCGAGCCGGGTCCACTCCGTGTTTGCTTGAAGTTGAGGTGTAGAGATCAGGTTGGCAAGCCCGGCATCGCGCTCGGGCCGCCGACCGTCATGATAAGCGGCTTGTAAAGCTCTGCAATGGCGCAACTTTGATGATATCCGCTTTCAGCGCCTTGATCGCGCGAGTGACCGCGATGGCACCCGCAAGGGTTGTATAGCACGGGATGTGGTGCTGCAGGGCTGTGCGGCGGATATCCTTCGAGTCTGCCAGGGCTTTTGCGCCTTCGGTAGTGTTGAAGACGAGCTGCACCTGACCGTTCTTCATGGCGTCCACGATGTGCGGACGGCCCTCCAGAACCTTGTTGACGACCTCGCAGGCGACCCCGTTGGCCTCCAGAAATCGCTTGGTTCCGCGCGTCGCCAGCACGCGGAAACCCATCCCGACGAGGTCTTTCAGCGAAGCGATGATTCGCGGCTTGTCTGCCTCCTTGAGGGAGACGAACACAGTCCCCGTCATCGGCAGGATCTGGCCGGCGCCGAGCTGGCTCTTGCCGAAGGCCATGGCGAAGTCGGTGTCGATGCCCATGACCTCGCCGGTCGAGCGCATCTCAGGGCCGAGGATCGGGTCGACCCCGGGGAAGCGGGCGAACGGGAACACAGCCTCCTTGACGGCGACGTGCTCGAGCTGGACCGGTTTCAGGTTGAACGTTGCGAGCTTTTCGCCGGCCATGATGCGGGCCGCGATCGCCGCCACCGGCTTGCCGATCACCTTGGCGACGAACGGGACCGTGCGAGAGGCCCGAGGGTTGACCTCGAGGATGTAGATCGTGCCGTCCTTGATGGCGAACTGCACGTTCATCAGACCGACGACGCCGAGCGCCTTGGCGAGCTTCTCGGCCTGCTCGCCGAGGGCAGCAACCATCTCAGCCGACAGCGAATAGGGCGGCAGCGAGCAGGCGCTGTCACCCGAATGGATGCCCGCCTCCTCGATATGCTCCATCACGCCGGCAATGAACGTGTCTGTGCCATCCGACAAGCAGTCGACGTCGACCTCGACGGCATCCGTAAGGTAGCTGTCGATCAGCAGCGGCCGACGATCGGAGACGGCCAACTCCGTCGGTCCGTCGAGATAGGCCGACAGCCGAGCCACATACCGGTCGATCTCGAAGCCGTCGTGGACGATCTCCATGGCCCGCCCGCCGAGTACGAACGATGGCCGGATGACGACGGGATAGCCGATCCGATCGGCGACCGCGCGGGCCTCCCCCGGCGAGCGGGCGATGCCGGCACGCGGCTGGTTGAGGCCAAGCCGCTCGATCAGCGCCTTGAAGCGGTCGCGGTCCTCGGCGAGGTCGATGGCATCGGGCGAGGTGCCGAGGATCGACACGCCGGCTGATTCGAGCGCGGCGGCGAGCTTCAGCGGCGTTTGCCCACCGAATTGCACGATGACGCCGGCGAGCGTGCCCGAACGCTGCTCGGCGAAAATGATTTCGAGCACGTCCTCGGCCGTCAGCGGTTCGAAGTAGAGCCGATCGGACGTGTCGTAGTCGGTCGACACGGTTTCCGGGTTGCAGTTGACCATGATGGTCTCGAAGCCCGCCTTGGTCAGCGAGAAGCAGGCGTGGCAGCAGCAGTAGTC
>JBGSQO010000466.1:0-2391 GCA_041738055.1 Filomicrobium sp. | reverse complement strand
CGCCGTCGGCATCGAGAAGCCGGTCGCGTCGGGCGCTGGGCCGAAGCGGTTGGGGCCGGCATCGCCCGGGGTGAAGTGCAGCCAGAGCGTGGCCACGAGCAGCGGGGTGGAGACGAGGCCGAGGTAGATGAAGAAGGCCGTCGTGCCGACTTCGGCGGCGGCCATGCCGAAAGCCGTGAAGCACGTCAGTGCGACCATGACCGTCCAAACGAACCAGCCGGCGATGGCCCCGACGAAGGCCCAGCCGCTGGCGCCGACATCGTGCAGGCGCTTCAGGATGGCAACGGTGGCGATCCACAGGATGGCGATCTTCACCGGCTTCACGACGAGTGCGTGGATCGAGATGTCTCCCGCCACCATGGCCATGCCGATCAGGGCCTGGGCAAAGAACAGCGCGATGGCCATGACGAGCAGGCCCTTGCGGTTGGTGCGCCCGCGCGGGTCGAACAGATTGGCGAAGGTGAACGAGGCCAGCATGCCGGGCTCCATGGCTCAAGGTTGCTTGCGCGGGAGAGTGCGCAGGACCCGGTTACTGCGGCGTTAGCCACGGCAGTCGGCAGGGCGTCCGCACGCCGCCATGGTCGAGGGATCGTTGCCGAGTGCGTCGCTACGAGACGGCTCAGCGACCTTTAGTGGTGTCGGCCTTGCGGGTGCGGCGGCCGAGATAGGTGCGGCGGCTTTCGCCGATGGGGCGCTTGGGCTGCCAGCCGGCCAGTTCGTCGAGCACGGGCTGGGGAAAGGCGAAGGCGCGCGCGCCGACCAGTACGGCGGTGGCGAGATAGGCGGGTTTCGGCCGGCCGCTCTGGCGTAGCGGGGAGACGTAGGTGAAGGCGAGGCGACTGAGCCCGGAGCCCAGCGTTACGCGCACGATGCGGCGGATATAGATGCGGTGCGCCGTCCCCTCCCATTGGTCGAGCAGGCCGAGGTGATAGGGATCGATCCGCCACAGCACGCCATGCACGGCGAGCCCCGCAGCCGGCATGATGTTGGCGGCTCCCTGCTTGTTGATGAGGAACGACCAGTCGACGAGCACGGCCCGGCCGACAGCGCGCGAGCCGGGGCAGCGGCGGGCCATCTGGCGCGGGCTCATGTTCGAGCCATATGCGAAGTAGAGCGGGCGGAGGGAGGACATGGGCCGAGGGTGGGAGTAGGGAGTGGGAGTTTAGCTCTGACAGGGCCTCTCGCTCTGGCCCCCACTCCCGATTGGCTACTCCCTATTCCCCCACCGTTCCCCTCTTCCTTGCCGTCACCTCGACCTCGATCTTCATCTTTTGATCGACGAGGCCGGCGATGATCAGCGTGGCGGCAGGACGGACCTCGCCCATGTACTTGCCCATGACGGGCAGGCAGGGCTCGAAGTCGGCCGCGTCCGGGAAAATGTAGCGCACACGCACGACGTCGGCGAGGCTCGCATCCGCTTGCGCCAGAGCCTTCTGGATGTTGAGGAAGCACTGCTCGGCCTGCTCGGCGGCATCCTCAGAGATCGTCATCGTCTCATAATTGAAGCCCGTGGTGCCGGAGACGAACACCCACTCGCCGTCCACGACAGCGCGCGAGTAGCCCATCTTGGCCTCGAAAGGCGAGCCGGAGGAGATCAGGCGTCGGGTCATGCAGGTCTCTTTCATGGTGATGAGTGGGGTGTGTGAGTCGAGAGAGGGGTCTCAAAGCGGAAGTGAGATGATCGCCCTGAGGCCGCCCATGGAGCTTTCGCCGAGCGTGATATCACCTCCATGGCTTCGGGCGATATCGCGGGAGATTGCAAGGCCGAGACCCGTATTGCCGGTATCCTGGTTGCGGGCGACGTCGAGCCGGTAGAAGGGCTTGAAGACGTTCTCGCGCTCGTTCGGTGGGATGCCCGGGCCGTCGTCGTCGACCTCGATCCTCACCCAGTGGCGCTCGGTGGCCGCCCGCAGGATCACGCGCTCGCCGAAGCGGGCGGCGTTGGAGACGAGGTTGGTGATCGCCCGCTTCAACGCGTTCCGCTTCAACGGCAGGACGATGTCCTTGCGGCGCTTCCTCATCTTGAACTCGACGTCGATGCCCATGATCAGGGCTTCCTCGCAGACCTCGTTCAACAACTCCTTGAGGCTGGTCGGGCGCGCCGCCTCGCCCCCGTCGCCCTTGGCGAAGGCGAGGTAATCCTCCAGCATGTGCTGCATCTCGTTGACGTCGGCCCTGAGCGAATTGGCCTCCGCGCTGTCGCCGAGAAAGGCCAGTTGCAGCTTGAAGCGGGTGAGGATCGTTCGGAGATCGTGGCTGACGCCGGCGAGCATGGTGGTCCGCTGCTCGACGTGGGTGGTGATGCGCTCCTTCATCTCCAGGAAGGCTTCTGCCGCCTGACGCACTTCGCGGGCGCCGCGCGGGCGGAAGTCGGCCGGCTCCGGGCGCCCC
>JBGSQO010000413.1:0-1959 GCA_041738055.1 Filomicrobium sp. | reverse complement strand
GCGAGGTGAGCGTCGTGCTGGCCGAGCCCGCGGGCGGCATCGCGTCCGGCCAGGCCTGTGTATTCTATTCGGACGGGACAGGCGCTGCGCGGGTGCTCGGCGGCGGCTTCATCAAGGCGACGCGGCGGGCAGACGCGGCTTGACAGCGGGCCGGCCGCCTCCCTATAGAACGCGCTTCCAAAGCCGGGCCGCAGGGCGCGTCGATGGCGGAGTAGCTCAGGTGGTTAGAGCAGCGGAATCATAATCCGCGTGTCGGGGGTTCAAGTCCCTCCTCCGCTACCATTTTTCGCACTACGCAAGCTGTCGGGATGCTTGGCTGGTGGCGCGGTGAGCGTGGTGCGCAAGCCCATGAGGACGGGCCGGCCGTGCCGGTTCCCTTCATCGCTCATTGCGCATAGGGTGCCGCCACATCCGGCTCACGAGACCCATGCCCCCATGACCGTCACCGTCCGCTTCGCACCCTCGCCCACCGGCCGCCTTCACGTCGGCAACATCCGCACCGCCATCCTCAATTGGCTGTTCGCGAACAAAGCCGGCGGCCGTTTCATCCTGCGCTTCGACGACACCGACCGCGAGCGCTCGAAGGAGGAGTTCGTCGAAGCGATCCGCACCGATCTTTCCTGGCTCGGTCTCCTCTGGGATCTGGAGGCCCGACAGTCCGAGCGGGGCGCTGCCTATGACGCCGCCGTCGCCCGGCTCAAGGCCTCAGGCCGGCTCTATCCCTGCTATGAGGCCGCCGACGAACTGGAACGGCGCCGTGCCCGCCAGCTCGCCCGTGGCCTGCCGCCGATCTACGACCGCGCCAGTTTGAAGCTCACCGAAGCCGAGCGGGCGGAGTTGGAGGCGACCGGCCGCCGCCCGCACTGGCGCTTCCGGCTGGCCAATACGGATGCCAGCTCGCTGAAGCCGCAGCCGACGCTGGTCTCCTGGAACGACATGATCCGCGGCGCCGAGACGGTCGACCTCGGCTCGTTGTCGGACCCTGTGCTGATCCGCGAGGACGGCACGCAGCTCTACACGCTGACCAGCGTCGTCGATGACATCGACCTGGGCATCACCCACATCATCCGCGGCGAAGACCACGTCACCAACACGGGCGTGCAGATCGACCTGTTCGAAGCGTTAGGGGCCGAGCCACCTGCGTTCGCCCACCACAGTCTGATCATCGGCGCCGACGGCGAAGCATTGTCGAAGCGGCTGGGGGCGCTATCCGTCATGAGCCTGCGGGAGGCTGGTCTCGAGCCGATGGCGGTCGCCAGCCACGCAGCACTCATCGGCACCTCGGACCCGATCGAGCCGCACCCGAGCCTCGTCTCGCTGGCGGAGTTGTTCGCGCCTGAGAAGATCTCGACCGCGCCGGCACGCTTCGACCCGGCCGAACTCAGGGGGCTCAATCACCGCTACCTCAGGACCCTGGAGTTCGCGAGCGTTGCCCCACGCCTCACCGGCCTCGGCATCGGCGGCGGGGAAGCGTTCTGGCTCGCCGTGCGCGACAATCTGCAGACGCTCGGGGAAGCACAGGACTGGTGGCAGGTCGTCGCCGGGCCGATTGCGCCCGTAATCGAGGATCAGGCCTTTGCGACAGCCGCAGCTGCCCTGCTGCCCCCCGATCCCTGGACGGCCGAGACCTGGGGCCAGTGGACCGGCGCGGTCAAGGCCGCTACGGGAGCCAAGGGGCGCACTCTGTTCCACCCGTTGCGGCTGGCGCTCACCGGACGCGAGACGGGACCCGAGTTGAAGGCGCTGCTGCCGCTGATCGGCCGCGACCGCGCCCTGGCCCGACTGTCCGGCGCAACCGCATAATTCTACTCCCTACTCCCTACTCCCTACTCCCTACCGACTGCCTTCTCCAACGCCGGCTTGCGCATGAACGCGACCGCGAGGCCGACCGCCGGGGTGAGCTGGCGCACGCCGTGACTGCTGATGCCATAGCCGAGGCGCTGCAGGAAACCGACGGCG